>NZ_JBHSEL010000051.1:0-69812 GCF_042653845.1 Daeguia caeni
CACAAGCTTGGATGGTCATCTCCTCAATCAGGCGAATGACGAGGCGTATCGCAAAAATGGAATTTTGAGTCGGGCTCTCAGCAACATGAGGTGACGGAGATTACGCGATCCGATGCAGGCGCCAAAAATCTAACTGTAACGACGTCTGCACTAGAGCGCATAATCGAGCGTTCCAAAGCCAATAATGAAAAGTCTATTTGTTTTGTGACTGGCGTCCCGGGTGCTGGTAAGACGTTAGCCGGTCTTAACATCGCCACCACTCGTGCTCGCAAATATGAGGATGAACATGCTGTTTTTCTATCTGGAAATGGCCCGCTCGTAGATGTGCTTCGTGAAGCGCTTGCGCGAGATGAAAGCAGGCGCCATTGTATTTCAAAATCTGATGCATATCGGCGTGTTTCCAGTTTCATCCAGAACATTCATCATTTCCGCGATGACGCTCTGCGGGATAAACAGGCTCCGATCGAACGGGTTGTCGTATTTGATGAGGCACAACGCGCATGGACGAAAGATCAAACCTCTAAATTTATGAAGAACAAACGTGGAATTTCTGATTTTTCTATGTCTGAACCGGAATTCCTAATCAGTGTGATGGATCGCCATGATGATTGGTGCGTTATCATATGCCTGATCGGTGGTGGACAGGAAATCAATACGGGTGAAGCTGGGCTTGCCGGTTGGTTGTCCGCGTTTGAGCACTCTTTTAAAGATTGGCACATCTACATCTCGGATCGTGTTGGCAAAGAGGATTATCCTGCTAACACGTCATGCTTGCAGATGGAGCTGCAAAACGATTTGCATCTATCTGTTTCTATGCGTTCTTTTCGTGCTGAAGCATTATCCGAATTTGTTGGGCATGTGGTGAATAATCGCCCAGATGAGGCAAAAAACGCCTATGCCAAAATTTCAGAACGTTATCCGATCAAACTTACACGTAGGCTAGATGAGGCCCGTGCCTGGCTACGTACACAAGCAAGAGGTAGTGAGCGCTATGGCTTGCTTGCCTCGTCTGGCGCGATACGATTACGACCTGAGGGTATTCATATCAAAGCTAAAATTGATCCGCCTACATGGTTCTTGAACAACAAATCCGATGTTCGATCATCTTATTATTGTGAGGAAGTTGCCTCGCAATTTGATGTCCAAGGGCTGGAACTTGATTGGGCTGGCGTATGCTGGGATGCAGATTTTCGTTATATTGGCAATGATTGGGGGAGTTTTTGTTTCAAAGGAACGCGTTGGCAGAATGTTCACTCCAATGAAGATCGGGATTTTCTCCGCAATGCTTATCGCGTAATTTTGACACGCGCACGCCAGGGAATGATCATCTTTGTACCAAAAGGTGATCAGGCCGACCCGACACGTCCACCGGAATATTATGATGATACTTTTGCGTTTCTGAAGTGTTGTGGTTTAGAAGTATTATAGTCCTAAGGTAGTAACCACATCATTGGTTGACGAAATAATACATAGTTGGATGCTACCTTGGTAGCATATACAAATACAGATACTAACTCGACCTTTTGCAGGTAATGAATTCATGTAACACAACTGTACTCGCCAGCAAGACAAGCCAGATCACTTCGAATGAAAGCGGCTTTAGGCCTTCAGCTCTTCCAGCACCAGATCGAGCGCGGCAAGCACTGTCGCATGGCGTATTTCTGCGCGGGTACGTGCGCCAAAGCGACATTTCCTATGGCGTGTCGGGTGGTTTTTGTGGGCACAGGCCATGTGCACAAGGCCAACAGGCTTTTCTTCCGAGCCGCCGCCGGGGCCGGCAATACCGGTGACGGCAATGGTAATGTCTGCGCGGGAATGTCTGAGCGCCCCTTCGGCCATGGCAATGGCGACTTCTCTGGAGACAGCGCCAACGCTATTGATCAGTTCCATTGGAACGCCGATCATTTCATTCTTGGCTTCATTCGAATAGGTGACAAAACCACGGTCAACTACATCGGAAGAGCCTGCAATATCGGTGAGGGCAGCCGCAATCATGCCGCCGGTACAGCTTTCGGCCGTGGCGACCATGAGACCAGCCTTGCGGCATTCATCAAGAAGCTGAACTGCTTTTTCCTCGGCAATAAGCATGCTCATTCTGGAACCTCGCCCGGATAGATGACTGTTGCCGTGGCAATGGCGGCGATGCCTTCACGTCGGCCGACAAAACCCAGCTTTTCATTGGTGGTCGCCTTGATTGAGACGCGGTCGGCCGCAATACCAAGCATATCGCACAATGCTTCGGTCATGGCGGCACGGTGCGGGCCGATCTTTGGCGCCTCGCTGATGATGGTGACGTCGACATTGGCGATTCTGCCGCCTGCCGCACGCACGAGTTTTGCAGCATGTTCGACAAAAATGCGGGAGGCCGCTCCTTTCCATTGCGGATCAGACGGCGGAAAATGCGTACCAATATCGCCAGCCCCTTGCGTGGCAAGCAGGGCGTCGGTGAGGGCATGCAAGGCAACATCGGCATCGGAATGGCCATTGAGCCTTGCCTCATGCGGTATTTTTACCCCGCACAGCGTGACATGATCTCCCGGCTCAAAGGAATGGACATCATAGCCGTTGCCGGTGCGTATATCCGGAAAGAAGAGACCATTCTGGCGCAATCGCTGATCTGCCATTTCAATATCCTTTGCCCAGGTCAGTTTGGTGTTGTCGGCCGAGCCTTCTATGATTCGAACCGCAAGGCCACGCCATTCTGCAATGGCTGCATCATCGGTAAAATCGGTTCTGCCGATGGCGAATGCAGCTTCATGCGCTGAAAGAATGGGGAGAAAGGGAAATGCCTGTGGCGTTTGTGCGGCATAGAGGCCCGCGCGCGGGATAGTCATCTTCACGGTGCCGTCGGCATTGGCCTGCTTGAGTGTATCGGAAACGGCAAGGGCAGGCAGGACACCCGCATCCGGCGCAAGTCGGGCGACGATGCGCGCAAGCAGATCCCGGTTGATGAACGGGCGTACACCATCATGAATCATGACATAATGCGGGGCCTTGTCTTTCAAGGCAAGAAGGCCGAGCCGGGTTGATTCCTGACGTGTCGGGCCACCGGAAATGACTTTAACTTTTTGCCGCAATTCTTTGATATGATGATCAAAAATATCATAATCATCCTTGTGGATGACGACGACCACATCATCAATCAGGCCACTTTGGGCAAAGGCCTCGATCGTATGGGCAAGCACGGCCTTGCCTCCGATGCGGCGATATTGTTTTGGCCCTTCCGCACTCTGGCCGGCGCGCTCACCGCGACCTGCGGCCACTATGACTGCTGCTACTGTAGAAATGACTGTTACCTCAATCTGGGCAGGTTGAAAGCGTTAAATCTAGGGATAATGCTTTGTAAGACTGATTGCCAGATACACATTCATTTTATCGTGTTGTAGGTACAGCTTTCGCTTGCGCACATTTCTAAAATGATTAAAATATGTGCTAAAGTATTTTCGCACACGAATTAGGCAGAACCTTTGAGTTTCATCGAACAGGCCTTGACCCTTCGCAACGTGGTGATCAGGAACCGCGTATTTCTGGCGCCTATGTCTGGCGTCTCCGATCTGCCGTTTCGCAGGCGGGCGGCGGAAGCAGGTGCCGGCATGGTCGTATCGGAAATGGTTGCGAGTGCCGAGCTTTGCAACCGGCACAGGGAAAGCATGTTGCGGCTTTCCGGCGATGGACTTGGGCTGCATGTGGTCCAGCTTGCCGGACGTGAGGCGCGCTGGATGGCGGAGGCTGCCAGGATTGCGGCCGGCGAGGGCGCAGACATTATTGATATCAATATGGGCTGTCCGGCAAAGAAGGTGACGGGCGGCTATTCCGGTTCAGCCCTGATGCGCGATCTTGATCATGCAATGACGCTGATTGAGGCAACGGTAAATGCTGTTGATGTGCCAGTGACATTGAAGATGCGCCTTGGCTGGGACGAGAACAGCATCAATGCACCGGAATTGGCTGCACGGGCAGAAAATGCCGGTGTGGCGATGGTGACGGTGCATGGCCGCACACGCAACCAGTTCTACGAAGGCAAGGCGGACTGGGACGCGATCCGCGCCGTACGCGATGCGGTAAAAATCCCCCTTGTTGCCAATGGCGACGTTGCCTCGCGTGCCGATGCGGAAGAAATCCTGCGCCGGTCCGGGGCGGATGCCGTCATGGTCGGACGCGCTTCCTATGGTCAGCCATGGCTTGCCGGACTCATTGCCGGAGCGGATCATGCGCCCCGCACAAATCTGGAAAAACTAGATTATATTATAAGGCATTATGAGGATATGCTAAACCATTATGGTAGCAGGACAGGCATTCGTCATGCCCGCAAGCATCTTGGTTGGTATCTCGACTGCCATGCTTCTGCGCTCTGTGGTCCGGCCGACAAGGCGCATGTGATGACACTGGTTGATCCTGCGGCTGTCATTGCTGCCTTGCAGGATATTTTCAGACGTGATCCCGCAGATCGGGAAGCTTACAGGAAGGTCGCGTAATGCGCGGGAAAAGTGATACAGCCGGCATTCCCTCCATCATACTGGATGCCATCAGCCAGCCAGTCATCATGGTCGGGGCCGATAATTATATCGCCTATGCCAATCTGGATGCCGAACAGTTCTTTCGGTCTGGCTTGTCCATTCTGGCGCGCAACAAGCTGGAAAACCTCCTGCCTTTTGGCAGTCCGCTCCTGTCACTGGTCGAGCAGGTGCGCAAAACCCATGTGCCGGTGAACGAATATCGCCTTGATCTGTCATCGCCGCGTCTTGGACCTGAGTGCATTGTTGATGTGTTCGTTGCTCCTGTTGCCGAAATGCCGGGTGCCGTGGTTCTCCTGTTCAAGGAAAAGACCATGGCGGAAAAGATCGACCGCCAGATGACTCATCGTGGTGCGGCGCGTTCTGTCACAGGTCTTGCTGCCATGCTGGCGCATGAAATCAAGAATCCGCTGTCCGGCATTCGCGGCGCAGCACAATTGCTGGAACAGGTTGTCAGCGACGATGATAGGGCGCTGGCGCGTCTCATCACCGACGAGACCGACCGCATTGTTTCGCTTGTCGATCGCATGGAAGTCTTTTCGGATGAACGTCCGATTGAACGCACGGCGGTCAATATCCACGTCGTGCTGGATCATGTGAAGGCCATTGCGCTTAATGGCTTTGCGCGCAAGATCCGCTTTGTCGAAGATTATGACCCATCCCTGCCACCGGTCTACGCCAATCGCGACCAGCTGGTGCAGGTCTTTCTCAATCTGGTCAAGAATGCCGCCGAGGCGATTGGTACGCGCGAAGGTGGCGAAATTGTTCTGACGACCGCCTATCGCCCCGGCATTCGCGTTCAGGTGCCGGGCGCCAGCGACCGTGTGGCGCTGCCGCTGGAATTCTGTGTACAGGACAATGGCCCCGGCGTGCCGGAGGATATGCTGCCGCATCTGTTTGATCCATTTGTCACCACAAAGACCAATGGTTCGGGACTGGGCCTTGCCCTTGTTGCCAAGATCATCGGCGATCATGGCGGCATCATTGAATGCGACAGTCAGCCATCCCGCACCATCTTTCGTGTCCTCATGCCAGCCTGGAAGGAAAACAACAATTCGGCCGGCACGAAGGAAAGCAATATTGCAAATACTGGAGATCAAGCATGAGCGCAGGACGTCCAACCGGAACAGTTCTGGTCGCAGACGATGATGCGGCTATTCGCACGGTTCTCAACCAGGCCTTGTCGCGTGCAGGCTATGATGTCCGCGTAACATCCAATGCAGCTTCGCTTTGGCGTTGGGTATCGGCCGGTGATGGCGATCTCGTTATCACCGACGTGATGATGCCGGATGAAAACGGCTTTGATCTGCTGCCACGCATCAAGAAGATGCGGCCAGATCTGCCGGTCGTGGTGATGAGCGCGCAAAACACCTTCATGACGGCCATTCGAGCCTCGGAAGCCGGCGCCTATGAATATCTGCCAAAGCCTTTTGATCTCACCGAACTGATCAATATTGTTGGCCGCGCCCTGTCTGAGCCCAAGGGCCAGAAAACGAAGAACATTACCGATGATCAGACGGAAAACATGCCGCTCATCGGACGTTCGCCGGCCATGCAGGAGATATACCGCGTTCTGGCGCGCATGATGCAGACGGATCTGACCATGCTGGTGACAGGCGAATCCGGCACGGGCAAGGAACTTGTTGCGCGGGCGCTGCATGAATATGGCCGGCGCAGCAAGGGCCCGTTCGTGGCCATCAATATGGCGGCCATTCCGCGTGACCTGATTGAGTCAGAGCTGTTTGGACACGAAAAGGGAGCTTTCACCGGGGCACAGAACCGCTCATCTGGCCGGTTTGAACAGGCCAATGGCGGCACGCTGTTCCTCGATGAAATTGGTGACATGCCGATGGAAGCGCAGACCCGTCTTCTGCGTGTGCTCCAGCAGGGCGAATATACTACAGTTGGCGGCCGCACGCCGATCAAGACCGATGTGCGTATTGTGGCGGCAACCAACAAGGATCTGCGCCAGCTGATCGCACAAGGCCTATTCCGCGAAGATCTTTATTACCGCCTGAATGTCGTGCCGCTGCGCCTGCCACCCCTGCGCGAACGCAGCGAGGACGTACCGGATCTTGCCCGCCATTTCTTCAAGAAGGCGGCGGAAGACGGCCTGCCGGAAAAACGTATCTCCGCAGCCGGGTTGGAACTGATGCGCCGATACCCATGGCCCGGCAATGTACGCGAACTGGAAAATCTCATCCGCCGTCTGGCTGCCCTTTATCCGCAGGAAGAAATCAGTGCCGAGATCATAGAAGCCGAACTGCGCTCGGAGTTTGAACAGTCGGCTGCACCGGCTGGCGCTCCGGTGACGAATGAGAACATCACGATTTCACAAGCGGTTGAACTCAACATGCAGCGCTATTTTGCCTCTTTTGGCTCGGAACTGCCGCCACCCGGACTCTATCATCGCGTGCTTGCCGAAATGGAATATCCGCTGATCCTTGCCTGTCTGACGGCAACACGCGGCAACCAGATCAAGGCGGCCGATCTGCTTGGCGTGAACCGCAATACGCTGCGCAAGAAAATTCGCGAGCTCGGCGTCAATATCTACAAGGGAACCCGGCCCTGATCCGGCCGGGCATTCAGAGCAATAGAGATTTTCACCGAAAGGCTGTGTTGCTCCGGCATACTGTTTTTCGCATTGCCGGGCGGAAAACCGGTTTCCACTTTTCCAGAAACCGCTTTATTTGCCCAAGCGCTCGACAATCTCCACGCGCCGGTTTCTGGCGCGTCCTTCCTCCGTGCGATTGCTCGCAACCGGCGCCATCATGCCCGCACCGGCAGCCACAAGGCGGCTGCGGGCAAGGCCGTGGTTCTTGACCAGATGATCGACCACAGCCTGCGCCCGGCGTTGTGACAGGGCAAGATTATAATCGAATGTGCCTTCACCATCGGTATGGCCGACCACCAGAACATTGAGTTCCGGCCTGCCAGACAGCAGACTTGCCAGCTCATTGAGCTGGGGCAGTGATTCCGGTTTCAGCTCTGCCTTGTCGAAATCAAAATAAATGCCGTAAATGGCAACCTTGCCATCTGCATCCAGACTTTGCTGCAACTGGTCAGCCGCCAGAACCCTGATCTTGTCTTTCTCCATGGGCTTTGCTTCAACCACTGTGACGGCAAGATGCGGGCGCAGCGGCTTGCTCTGGGTTGGCTGTATCTCAATGCCAAGAATGGCGACCGTGACCTTGCCTTCCGGCTGGTCCCGCTCGGCAAGAATATATGTCGTCGTATCCCAGACGGGCAGCATGCCAACCTTGCCGCGCGCCTTGTCCCAGAAAGCACCAGCACCGCCCGGCGCACAATCGGACGCCTTGAAACAGCTGAAACGTATCTTGAACCCCTTATCTGTCAGTGCGGCTTCAAAATTGCGCATCACCTCCAGTGCCGAGCGATTGTCCGGACCTTCATAGCCAAGCGATGTAATCTTGCCGGAAAAATCGCCAAGCCATGTGCTGGCATCGTCCTTCTTGCCGCGTTCAAGCACTTTGACCGGCAGGCTGATCTCGTCATATTCCTTGGTTTCCTGAAAATTGATCCGCGCACCATCATAGCGCCCAACCAAAGGATGATCGCTTGCTCCCTTGATGTCTGCCGTCTCTGCCAGAGCGGGAGAGAGCATGACGCCAAGAATGACGAACAAGGCTGATGCGTGCTTGCAGGACTTGAGCATATTGACCCCTCCAAACCCATGCACAATCAGAAGACAGAATGTGGCAATGCGCCCAAATTGCAAATGGGCTTTTTACAAGGCGTGGCGTTTTTTCCGCACGGTTTGCCTTGCAAAAACCAAATATTTTTATCTTAACTCTATCGAGCGTTGCAGTTGCGCCACAATGGCGTTGCATCTATGCAACGCTATTGGCTATCTTGAGGCATCATGGACTCATTGAAACCGGATCAGACAGTGCAGATGGAACAGGGCGGCGAGGGGCGCAGGCTTCTGGCCTTACCGGGCATCATCACGGTTATTTCCGCATTGGTGACCGCATCGATTTCCTTTGCGATCCTGATCGATGTGACGCCGATTTCGCCGGGGCGTACGGTGACGCTGACATTGGTGATCGTCAATGTCGCGCTGATCCTGTTCCTGATCATGCTGATCTGCCGCGAGCTTTACAATATTCTCTCGGCGCGGCGCATGGGCAAGGCGGCCTCGCGGCTGCATGTGCGCATTGTCGGGCTTTTTTCGCTGATTGCCTCGGTGCCTGCCGTTGTGGTGGCGATTGTCGCCTCGATCACGCTCAATCTGGGGCTTGACCGCTGGTTCGACAATAATACGCGCGATATTGTCAGCTCCTCCCTGCGGCTTTCCAATGCCTATATCCAGGATACGACACTCAACCTGCAAAGCACCACCTATTCGATGCTGCAGGATCTGGATCAGCAGCGTACGCTTTACAGCCTTGATCGTGGTGGCTTCATCCAACTCATGACGTTGCAGGCGCGTGGCCGCGGCCTTCTGGGCGCATTCTTGCTGCGTGAGGACGGCACACCAATCGTCAAGAGCAATACCGGCTTTGAAAACAAGCTGCCGCCGCCGACCGCGGAAGCCCTGGCTGAAGTCCGTCAGGGGCGCCCCTTCTTCATTGCGCCGGGCAATACGAATTTCGTCGGCGCCTTGATGAAGATGCGCGAAATTCCTGACGCCTATCTTTATACAGTGCGGGCGATTGATCCGCAGATTCTTGCCGCCATGCACCTGATGGATGCCAATACCAAGCGCTATCAGGAAATGGACGCCAACCGCATTCCGACCCAGATCGCCTTTGCGCTGCTCTATTTCGGCCTGACGCTGATCGTGCTTCTGTCCGCGATCTGGACGGGCATTGCCGTGGCTGACAGGCTGGTGCGTCCAATTCGCCGCCTGATCAGCGCAGCCGACAAGGTTGCCTCCGGTGATCTGGATGCGTCGGTGCCTGTGCGCAGCTCCGATGGCGATATTGGTGCGCTTGGCCGCACTTTCAACAATATGGTGTCGGAGCTGAAGAGCCAGCGCAACGAGCTGATCTCGGCCAAGGACCAGATTGACGAACGGCGCAGATTCTCTGAAGCTGTGCTTTCAGGCGTTACGGCTGGTGTGATCGGCATCGATATGGCCGGCCATATCACGATTCTCAACCGTTCGGCAGAACATATGCTTGGCGTGACCTCTGAACAGGCTGTCGGCAAGACGCTTTCCAGCATTGCGCCGGAAATCGGACAGGCGTTTGAACTGGCGCGCTCGACGCATCGCACCGTGCACCGCGAGCAGGTGACAATGACGCGCCTTGGCCATGCCCGCACCTTCAATGTGCAGGTTACGGAAGAAGATGCCGAGACTGAGGATCATTCCTATGTCGTAACCGTCGATGACATTACCGATCTGGTTCAGGCCCAGCGTTCTTCTGCCTGGGCGGATGTGGCGCGGCGCATTGCGCATGAAATCAAGAATCCGCTGACCCCCATCCAGCTTTCGGCAGAGCGCATCCGCCGCCGCTATGGCAAGGTCATTACCGAGGATCGTGAAGTGTTCGATCAGTGTACCGACACGATCATTCGTCAGGTGGGCGATATTGGTCGCATGGTCGATGAGTTCTCGGCCTTTGCCCGCATGCCGAAGCCGGAAATCAAGCTGCTGGATGTGCGTGAGCCTCTGCGTGAAGCCTCCTTCCTCGTTGAAGTGAGCCGCAGCGATATCCGTTTTGAAAATGATTTTGGTTCCGAACGTCTGATCGGCGAGTTTGACAGTCGCCTGATCGGACAGGCTTTTGGCAATATCATCAAGAATGCCAGCGAAGCCATTGACGGCTTGCCGGCCGAATTGCGGCGGGAAGGCCATATCCTCATTCGCTCCTACAGAAAAGCCTCCGACATTGTTGTCGAAGTGATTGATAACGGTAAGGGACTGCCGCGAGATGACCGGCAAAAACTGCTCGAACCCTATATGACCACACGTGAAAAGGGCACGGGGCTGGGGCTCGCCATTGTTCGCAAGATCGTTGAGGAACATGGTGGACGCCTCGAACTGCATGATGCGCCAGCCTCGTTCTATGCCGGGCGTGGCGCCATGATCCGTACGATTTTCCCCACAACGGACATCACTGTGCCGGCTGATGAGGAAGGCAAGGACATGAACCAGGTAATGGGACAGGTGAACTGAAATGGCAGCCGATATTCTTGTTGTTGACGATGAAGCGGATATTCGGGAACTGGTTGCCGGAATCTTGAGCGATGAGGGGCATGAGACGCGCATGGCACATGATTCCGACAGTGCGCTGGCAGCCATTGGCGACCGTGTGCCGCGTCTGGTTTTTCTCGATATCTGGTTACAGGGAAGCCGTCTCGACGGTCTGGCCTTGCTGGACGAAATCAAGAAGCAATATCCCGACCTTCCGGTAGTCATGATTTCCGGCCACGGCAATATTGAAACGGCCGTTTCCGCCATCCGTCGAGGCGCCTATGATTTCATCGAAAAGCCGTTCAAGGCCGATCGTCTGATCCTTGTCGCCGAACGCGCGCTGGAGACTTCCAAACTCAAGCGTGAAGTGTCCAATCTGCGCAAGCGTTCCGGCGAGGACCTGGAACTGATCGGCAATTCGCTGGCCATGAACCAGTTGCGCCAGACCATAGAAAAGGTGGCGCCCACCAACAGCCGCATCATGATCATCGGGCCATCGGGTGCCGGCAAGGAGCTGGTGGCGCGCGCCATCCATGCCCAGTCCAGCCGCGCCAATGGTCCCTTTGTCACGGTCAATGCCGCAACCATCACGCCAGAGCGCATGGAAATCGAGCTGTTCGGCACGGAAATGGATGGTGGTGAGCGCAAGATCGGCGCGCTTGAGGAGGCCCATGGCGGCATTCTCTATCTGGATGAAGTCGCAGACATGCCGCGCGAAACCCAGAACAAGATCCTGCGTGTGTTGGTCGACCAGCAGTTTGAACGCGTCGGCGGCACCAAGCGCGTCAAGGTGGATGTCCGCATCATCTCCTCAACGGCGCAGAATCTGGAAGGCATGATTGCGGAAGGCACTTTCCGCGAGGATCTCTATCATCGCCTGTCCGTTGTGCCGGTTCACGTGCCGCCCTTGGCCGCCCGCCGCGAGGATATTCCCTTGCTGATTGACTATTTCATGAAGCAGATCGCTGATCAGGCCGGCATCAAGCCGCGCAAGATCGGCCCGGATGCCATGGCGGTGCTGCAGGCGCATAACTGGCCCGGCAATATCCGCCAGTTGCGCAACAATGTGGAGCGTCTCCTGATCCTGTCGCGTGGCGATGACCCGGACAGTGTCATTACGGCGGATCTTCTGCCGGCCGAAATTGGCGACGCCATGCCACGCGCGCCAACGGAATCTGATCAGCATATCATGGCGCTGCCGCTCAGAGAGGCGCGCGAACGCTTCGAGAAGGAATATTTGCTGGCGCAAATCAATCGTTTTGGTGGCAATATCTCCAGAACGGCAGAATTTGTCGGCATGGAGCGCTCTGCGCTGCACCGCAAACTGAAGTCGCTTGGCGTATAGTCTGACAGTCAGACGGAAAGAGCAGTACGGATATGCGCGTCATCGTCTGTGGAGCGGGGCAGGTTGGCTATGGCATTGCCGAGCGCCTGTCGGCCGAATCCAATGATGTCTCGGTGATCGACACATCGGCCCATCTGATCGAGGTGGTGCGCGATACGCTGGATGTGCGCGGCTTTGTCGGTCATGGTTCGCAGCCGGATGTGCTGGCGGCGGCAGGTGCCAATGAAGCCGACATGATCATCGCGGTGACACTGTCTGACGAGGTCAATATGGTGGCCTGTCAGGTGGCGCATTCTGTCTTCAACGTGCCGACCAAGATCGCCCGCATTCGCGCCCAGTCCTATCTGAAAGCCGAGTATCAGGATCTTTTCCTGCGCGAAAACCTGCCGATCGACGTGATCATCTCGCCAGAAATAGAGGTGGGCGAGGTGGTTCTGCGCCGCATCGCGCTGCAGGGCGCCACCGACATCATGCGCTTTGCCGATGAGAAGGTCATCGGCCTGGCCATTGAATGTCTGGAGGAGTGCCCGGTCATCAATACGCCGCTGCGCCAGTTGACGGATCTTTTCCCGGATCTGGCGGCAACTGTGGTGGGGGTTGTGCGCAATGACAGCCTGTTCATTCCGCACTCATCGGATGAACTGCAGGCAGGCGACCTTGCCTATGTGATCGCAACGCGCGAACAGGTGCGCCGCACGCTGGCACTGTTTGGTCATGAAAAGCCGGAAGCCAACCGCATCATCATTGCAGGCGGCGGCAATATTGGCCTTTATGTCGCACAGGCGATTGAACAGCGCGGCTGGAACACGCGCGTCAAGCTGATCGAATCCGACCATGACCGCGCCCTGGCCATTGCCGATCAGTTGAGGCGCACCATGGTTCTGCATGGCAGCGCGCTTGACCCTAACCTGTTGCAGGAAGCCGAAGTCCAGGATGCCGATCTTCTGGTGACGCTCACCAATCAGGATCAGGTCAATATTCTTGCCAGCATCATGGCCAAGCGACTGGGCTGCAAGTCCAACATGGCGCTGATCAATACAGTCGCCTATCAGGATTTTACCCATATGGTCGGCATTGATGCCTTCATCAATCCGAAGGCGGTGACGATCTCGAAAATCCTGCAGCATGTCAGACGTGGCCGTATTCGCGAAGTCTACAGTGTCTACAAGGATATGGCCGAGATCATCGAGGCCGAGGCACTGGAAACCTCATCGCTTGTCGGGGTTGCCCTGCGCGATCTCGATCTGCCTGATGGTCTGCGCTTTGGTGCCATTTATCGCGACGGCAAGGTCATCAGCCCCAATGGTGATCTGCGCATCAAGCCAAAGGATCGTGTCGTCATCTTTGCAACGTCTGAAGCGGTCAAGCATGTCGAACAGATGTTCCGCGTCAGTCTTGAGTTTTTCTGATCGCGCATGCGTCGATCATCGAGGTAATAAGGCTTTCTTCATGGATATCTGTACTTTCTGGCATGGGGCACGTCTGCGCGACGTTGATCGCATCTGTCTTGCTTCGATGATCATGACCGGCCAGCGCGTCAAATTGTTTGCCTATGCCCCGATCGAAAATGTGCCGGAAGGGGTGGAATTGCATGATGCTGAAACCATTCTGCCGCAAGCAGCCTTCAGACGGCTTGATCCCGCCTATCCTGATCTGGAAAACAAGCTCACCATCGTGCAGTTCAGCGATATTTTCCGCATCATGCTGATGAAGCATCGGCAAGGCGTGTGGCTTGATACGGATGTGTTTCTGTTGAAACAGTTTCACCCTGATCCGGCCAGGCCCTATTTTGCGCGCGAAAATCGCTTTCGCGTCGGGGTTTCGGCACTTTATTTTCCGCCCGATCATCCGGTTATTGCCGAGTTCGACAACTATATGGCGGGTGATTATCCGTTGCCGCGTTGGCTTGGGATCAGGCGTGGTCTGCTTCGCCCCTTCTGGTATCGCCTGACCGGACAGCCCGTAACACCTGCCAGCATTGGCATTACCATCTTTGGCAATGACGGCATCTCGCGCCTCGCCAAGAAATATGGAATTTTCAAGAATGCGGCCCCACAGAAGAATTTCTATTACTGGGTCGGCAAGCAGGCTACGCGCATTTACGATCCGGCTTATGGAGTTGAATGGAAAAATGACCCCTGTGTGATAGGTTTCCATATCCATAAAAAACACAAGGGGGTGGTTTCCATTCAGCCGGGCAGTTTTTACACATGGGCGATTGAGCAGACCCATCTCCTGCTCGAAGGCAATACAACGCCTAATGCATAATCTTGCGCTGCTCTCTACCCGGGGATGGTAACAGGACGAAAAAATGCCAGTTGCGAAAAGATCGCAGTCCTGTTAACCCGTTAATGGCTGTAAACTAGAAGATTTACGCAATTTCTACTGCAATCAGGTGTTGATATCTTTTTCAAACACACTTGATTTGCCTATTGGTAAATGCTCGACTGTAAAGAGCGTTACGAGTGATCGAAAAAGGAATAAGAACAATGGCTGAACGATCGCAAAACCTGCAGGATCTATTTCTAAATTCCGTCCGCAAACAGAAAATTTCGTTAACGATCTTTTTGATCAATGGCGTAAAACTCACGGGCATCGTTACTTCCTTTGATAATTTTTGCGTATTGCTGCGTCGTGATGGTCATTCCCAGCTTGTCTACAAGCATGCAATTTCGACCATAATGCCAAGTCAGCCAGTACAGATGTTCGAAGGCGAAGAAGCCTGATTGTCTCCGGCTTTCGGATCAGGGAGCGTCTGGTTCCGCCAGGCGCTCTTTTTCTTTTCATATTCCGATTTGCGCCATCCGGATATTGCATTTATTTTTCAAAACGGTCTGCTTTCATTTGAAAACTGCAGGCAGGAAACGTATCTCAAGCGCATTGGATCAGCCTTTCCGGAGTAAACAAGTTTGTCCTCACCCAAGAATGGGAAAAAGCCCTCTGCCCATGTCCGTGCTGAATCTGGCAACCTGATGCCTGCGCCAACACGGGCAGCCGTCATCGTGCCGATCCTGCCGGAGCGCTTTAACACGAATGCAGTCGGCGAAGAGGGAGGGCGGCCGCAATTCCAGCGTTCCAATGAAGCGCGACTGGAAGAAGCGCAGGGACTGGCGCGTGCCATCAATCTCGATATCGTCCA
Source organism: Daeguia caeni (assembly GCF_042653845.1). NCBI lineage: Bacteria > Pseudomonadati > Pseudomonadota > Alphaproteobacteria > Hyphomicrobiales > Brucellaceae > Daeguia > Daeguia caeni. Next base: position 15,162 of record NZ_JBHSEL010000051.1, read on the forward strand.
TTCCGAGATTGCAATCATCACCAATCCAAGGCCTGCCACGCTGCTTGGGCAGGGCAAGGTGGAATCGATTGCTGAAACCGTTGAGGATAATGCAATCGATCTGGTGATCGTTGATCATACGTTGACGCCGGTGCAGCAGCGCAATCTCGAGAAGGAATGGAACGTCAAGGTCATCGACCGCACGGGGCTAATCCTGGAAATTTTTGGCGAGCGTGCGCGCACGAGGGAAGGCGCCTTGCAAGTCGAGCTCGCCCATCTGAACTATCAGAAAGGACGTCTGGTGCGCAGCTGGACGCACCTTGAGCGCCAGCGCGGCGGCGGCGGCTTTCTTGGCGGCCCTGGCGAAACCCAGATCGAGGCCGACCGGCGCCTGCTTCAGGAAAAGATCATCAAAATCAAGCGTGAGCTTGAAACCGTCGTGCGCACGCGTTCGCTGCATCGCCAGAAACGCAAAAAAGTGCCGCATCCGGTCATTGCCCTGGTCGGCTATACCAATGCCGGCAAATCCACGCTGTTCAATCGGATGACGGGTGCTTCGGTTCTGGCGGAAGACATGCTGTTTGCAACCCTTGATCCGACGCTGCGCCGCATCCGCCTGCCACATGGCGAAACCATCATCCTGTCGGATACGGTGGGCTTCATCTCCAATCTTCCGCACCATCTGGTAGCAGCCTTCCGGGCAACGCTGGAAGAGGTGGTGGAGGCGGATCTCATCCTGCATGTGCGCGATATTTCTGATCCCGATAATGCCGCGCAGGCCGAAGATGTCGAAAACATTCTGGCAAGCCTCGGCATTGAACCGCATGACACCAATCGTGTGATCGAAATCTGGAACAAGATTGATCGTCTGGACGAAGCCGGCCGGGAAGCCGCCTTGCGGCTTGCCGCCTCCGGCCCGGTCGAGGGCAGGCCGATCCCGCTTTCAGCCATGACCGGCGAAGGGGTTGACCGCCTGCTTTCGCTGATCGAGACGCGCATTTCCGGCAAGCTTTCCCGTGTCGAACTGATGCTGTCGCCGTTCCAGTTGCATCTTCTTGACTGGATCTATCAGCATGGCAGTCATGTGAAACAGGATAATCTTGAGGATGGTTCCGTGCGCATCGGCGCCAATCTCACCGAGACGGCAAGAAGGATTCTTGATGAGAAGCGCGGGGTGAAGCCCGAACCACGGCGCGAAGACTGGGAATAGGGGCTGGCTGCGTGTTGCCGCATCCTGACCGGCAAAGGTGCCATTTATGCCGCTACAGCCTGCCATTTGCTGGTGGCACTTGCGAAACATGGGCGCATCGCCCTATGTATGGAATTCGATGATTCAGACTCAAAACTTATACGCGGTACAGATATCAGAGGCCCCAATGAGAGATCCTATTGAAACCGTCATGAACCTCGTGCCGATGGTTGTGGAACAGACCAATCGCGGCGAACGAGCCTATGATATCTTCTCGCGCCTTCTGAAAGAGCGCATCATCTTCGTCAATGGCCCGGTTGAAGACAATATGGCCATGCTGGTTTGCGCTCAGCTCCTGTTTCTGGAAGCCGAGAATCCGAAAAAAGAAATCAATATGTACATCAACTCGCCCGGTGGTGTCGTAACCTCCGGCATGGCGATCTATGATACGATGCAGTTCATCCGTCCGCCGGTCTCGACCCTGTGCATGGGCCAGGCCGCATCGATGGGGTCGCTGCTTCTGACAGCAGGCGCAACCGGCCAGCGCTATGCGCTGCCTAATGCCCGCATCATGGTGCATCAGCCATCCGGCGGCTTCCAGGGGCAGGCTTCGGATATTGAGCGTCACGCCCAGGACATCATCAAGATGAAGCGCCGCCTCAACGAAATCTACGTCAAGCATACCGGCCGCGACTATGACACGATCGAACGTACGCTTGACCGCGACCACTTCATGACCGCGCATGAGGCTCTGGAATTCGGCCTGATTGACAAGGTCATCGAAGCTCGTGATGCCGGCAGCGACGAATCGAAATAACCGAAATTCTGAGAAATTGGCCTCCTTGCCACAAAAGAGGCCAATTTGTTACCAGAACCAGATCATTCAACAATAGACGTTAAGTTTCTGTTGGTCTTCTGGGAATTAGATTGTTCGTAGCATGCTGATTCTGGACTGGAGTTGGATTTTTCAATTGTCCGCCGGTTCAGCTTTTGCAAAAGTCATCAGTGGTTGCATTATAGAGGCAATCTTATGGTGAAGGAAAATGGGTTTTAAGGCAGCCAGCCGGCTGTCTCTCCGAACGGAGGCGGATTTCTTCGGAAGCCAGATCCGGACGGAAACGGTCTGAGTGCCAATCGTCAAGTCTGACGGTTCGCTTCGATCAACTGGAAAGGAAACTGCGATGAGCAAAGTAAGCAACAACGGCGGCGATTCCAAGAATACGCTTTATTGCTCGTTCTGCGGCAAAAGCCAGCACGAAGTGCGCAAGTTGATTGCGGGGCCGACTGTTTTCATCTGTGACGAATGCGTCGAGCTTTGCATGGACATCATCCGCGAGGAAAACAAGACCTCGATGGTGAAGTCGCGCGAAGGCGTTCCGACACCGCAGGAGATCATGGCCGTTCTGGACGATTATGTCATTGGCCAGAAGGATGCCAAGCGCGTCCTGTCGGTTGCCGTGCACAACCATTACAAGCGCCTTGCCCATCAGTCGAAGAACAGCGACATCGAACTGGCCAAGTCGAACATTTTGCTGGTCGGCCCGACCGGTTGTGGCAAGACCTATCTGGCGCAGACGCTCGCCCGTATCATTGACGTGCCGTTCACCATGGCCGACGCTACCACTCTGACCGAAGCCGGTTATGTCGGTGAGGACGTCGAAAACATCATCCTGAAGCTGCTTCAGGCTGCTGATTATAATGTCGAACGTGCCCAGCGGGGCATCGTCTATATTGACGAAGTCGACAAGATCAGCCGCAAGTCGGACAATCCTTCGATCACACGCGACGTATCGGGTGAGGGCGTCCAGCAGGCGCTGCTCAAGATCATGGAAGGCACGATTGCCTCCGTTCCGCCGCAGGGTGGCCGCAAGCATCCGCAGCAGGAATTCCTGCAGGTTGACACGACCAATATCCTGTTCATCTGCGGTGGCGCCTTTGCCGGGCTGGACAAGATCATCTCTGCCCGCGGCGAAAAGACCTCGATTGGCTTTGGCGCCACGGTCAAGTCGGTTGACGAACGCCGCATTGGCGAGGTCTTCAAGGATCTGGAGCCGGAAGATCTGCTGAAATTCGGCCTCATCCCTGAATTTGTCGGCCGTCTGCCGGTGATTGCAACGCTGGAGGATCTGGACGTTGATGCTCTGGTGCAAATCCTGACCGAGCCGAAGAATGCCTTGGTCAAGCAGTATCAGCGCCTGTTCGACATGGAAAATGTCATGCTGACCTTCCATGATGATGCGCTGCGCGCCATTGCTAACAAGGCGGTGGAACGCAAGACCGGTGCGCGCGGCCTGCGCTCGATCATGGAAAAGATCCTGCTCGACACCATGTTCGAACTGCCGACGCTGGAGGGTGTGTGCGAAGTCGTCATTTCCGGTGATGTGGTTGAAGGCAAGGCCCGTCCGCTCTACATTTATGAAGAGCGTCAGGAAGACAAGGGCCATATCTCGGCCTGAGGAATTTCATTTGGGAAGGCCGCCAGTCGGCTGCAGATTGATTGCCCCCCTCGATTTTGACAGTGCTCAGAGCGAGGGGGGTGATTTTGATCGGTTGCCTTCCATTTCTTGTCTTTGGAAACCGGCGCGTTGCGTGCATCTGGGGATGTTTGGTTCCGCAGTCTGCCGCCCGAAAAGTGGAGCCGGAAAACAATATTTCAGGGCAGTTCGATTCGTAAGGAAACTCTGGAGAGCCCTGAAGGCTATCAAGCGGCCTTTGTCTGGCAATGGTTTTGCCAACTGGAGTCTGTCGCGTCAAAGGGGTATTCTGTGGCGATCAATGTTCCGGTCCAATGGGAAAGGGTCATTGAAGCGGGCATAATGCAAGCTTGCAGTTGTATGAACGTGCAAGAGGACGCAGGATAATGAACGATTCTGAATTTGCCGCTTGAATTGCCGCTTTCGACACTCCAAGTAAGGCATGAAGCGCGTTGATGACCTGCCTCAAGTCTAAAGGGGGCATCTGCGTGGCAATGGGAGCCGAAAGGCCCAGGAAAGGAATAGGTTATGACGGGTATTGAACAGAAGACCCCACTTGGTGGCTCTGGTTCGGGCGGTGCGGACGGGCTCTATGCCGTTCTGCCGTTGCGCGACATCGTGGTGTTCCCTCACATGATCGTTCCTCTTTTCGTTGGACGCGAAAAGTCAATTCGTGCCCTGGAAGAGGTTATGGGCGTCGACAAGCAGATCCTGCTTGTGACGCAGAAGAATGCTGCTGACGATGATCCTGCGCCAGAAGCAATTTATGAAATTGGCACCATTGCCAATGTTCTGCAGCTTCTGAAACTACCGGACGGCACTGTGAAGGTGCTGGTGGAAGGCATTTCGCGTGCGCGAATTTCGAAGTTCACCGAACGCAGCGATTATCACGAAGCCTATGCAACTGCCCTGACGGAACCGGAAGAGGATTCTGTTGAGGTTGAAGCTCTGGCGCGTTCGGTCATTGCTGACTTCGAGAATTACGTCAAGCTGAACAAGAAGATTTCGCCGGAAGTGGTTGGCGCTGCCAGCCAGATCGACGATTATTCCAAGCTTGCCGATACGGTTGCATCTCATCTTGCAATCAAGATTCCGGAAAAGCAGGAAATGCTCTCCATCCTCTCGGTGCGTGAGCGTCTGGAGAAGGCTCTGGCCTTCATGGAAGCTGAAATTTCTGTTCTTCAGGTCGAGAAGCGTATTCGCGGCCGCGTCAAGCGTCAGATGGAAAAGACGCAGCGCGAATATTACCTCAACGAGCAGATGAAGGCGATCCAGAAGGAGCTGAACGAGGGTGAGGACGGCCGCGACGAAGTGGCTGAACTCGAAGAGCGCATCAACAAGACCAAGCTGTCGAAGGAAGCGCGTGAAAAGGCCCAGGCTGAGCTGAAGAAGCTGCGCGGCATGAGCCCGATGTCCGCCGAAGCAACGGTTGTGCGCAACTATCTCGATTGGCTGCTCAGCCTGCCATGGGGCAAGAAGTCAAAGATCAAGCACGACCTTAAATATGCCGAGGAAGTGCTGAATGCGGATCATTATGGCCTGGAAAAGGTCAAGGAACGCATTGTCGAATATCTTGCCGTGCAGTCGCGTTCAGCCAAGATCAAGGGCCCGATCATCTGCCTCGTCGGCCCTCCCGGCGTCGGCAAGACCTCGCTTGCCCGTTCGATCGCCAAGGCGACCGGCCGTGAATATGTCCGCATGTCGCTCGGCGGCGTGCGTGACGAAGCGGAAATCCGCGGTCATCGCCGCACCTATATCGGCTCAATGCCCGGCAAGGTCATCCAGTCGATGAAGAAGGCCAAGAAGTCCAATCCGCTCTTCCTGCTCGACGAGATCGACAAGATGGGCCAGGACTTCCGCGGCGATCCGGCGTCAGCCATGCTTGAAGTGCTCGACCCCGAACAGAATGCGACCTTCATGGACCACTATCTCGAAGTGGAATATGATCTGTCGAACGTCATGTTCGTGACGACGGCCAACTCGCTGAATATTCCGGGCCCGCTGCTTGATCGCATGGAGATCATCCGCATTGCCGGCTACACGGAAGATGAAAAGCTGGAAATCGCCAAGCGTCATCTTCTGCCAAAGGCAATCCGCGACCATGCGCTGCAGCCGAAGGAATTTTCGGTCAGTGAGGACGCGATCCTGTCAGTCATCCGTCACTATACGCGCGAAGCAGGCGTGCGTAACCTTGAACGCGAACTGATGACGCTTGCCCGCAAGGCTGTCACCGAAATCATCAGGGACAAGAAGAAGTCCGTGAAGATTACGGCCAACAACCTTGCCGATTACCTCGGCGTCCAGAAATATCGTTATGGGCAGGCCGAAGGTGAGGATCAGGTTGGTGTCGTCACCGGTCTGGCATGGACGGAAGTTGGCGGCGAATTGCTGACGATCGAAGGTGTCATGATGCCCGGCAAGGGCCGCATGACCGTCACTGGCAATCTGCGCGACGTGATGAAGGAATCGATCTCGGCGGCTGCCTCCTATGTCCGCTCGCGTGCGATTGATTTCGGCATCGAACCGCCGCTCTTCGACAAGCGTGACATCCACGTTCACGTGCCGGAAGGCGCAACGCCGAAGGATGGTCCATCTGCCGGTATCGCCATGGTCACGGCCATTGTCTCGGTTCTGACCGGCATTCCGGTACGCAAGGACGTTGCGATGACGGGTGAAGTTACCCTGCGCGGCCGTGTCCTGCCGATCGGCGGTCTGAAGGAAAAGCTGCTGGCGGCATTGCGCGCTGGCATCAAGAAGGTTCTGATCCCGGAAGAAAATGCCAAGGATCTGGCTGAAATTCCGGATAATGTGAAGAACAATCTTGAGATCGTTCCGGTCTCGCGCGTTGGCGAGGTTCTCAAGCATGCGCTTGTCCGCGAGCCGGAGCCAATCGAGTGGACTGAACCGGCAACGACTCCTGCCGTCATGGCCCCTGTTGAAGACGAAGCCGGCGCCTCGATCGCGCATTGATCAAGGCAAAAACCGTAGAACTTGCGAAATGCCGGGCATTCAGCCCGGCATTTCTGTGTTTAACCCCGGAAATCCGGGGAGTTTTCACGTTGACAGGCTTGGTTTGCCGTACTTTTCGAATAAACTCTCGCTCAAGCCGGTCGCTTTAGCACTTCCGGTAAAGCAAGAAAGGAAATGCCTATGAACAAGAACGAATTGGTCTCCGCAGTTGCGGAAAAGGGCGGTCTGACCAAGGCCGATGCAGTAACGGCAGTTGACGCAGTACTGGCAGCTATTACCGGTGCTCTCAAGGCTGGCGAAGAAGTTCGTCTGCCGGGCTTCGGCGTTTTCTCTGTTTCGCATCGTGCAGCCACCACGGGCCGCAACCCGTCGACCGGTAAGGAAGTGGCCATTCCTGCACGCAACGTACCGAAGTTCTCGGCCGGCAAGGGTCTGAAGGACGCTGTAAACAGCTGATAGGCCGAACGCGCAAGCGCATTTGATCATCCCGGGCTCTGTCCCGGCTGGTGATCATTGCCTTGTGGCGGCAATGGCTGGACCGGCATGGCCAGTCGCAAGATCAGCCCCTCGTTTTGACATGGTCAAAGGCGAGGGGTTTTATATTGGGTATTTGGGCTGCAAGAGCTTCCATCTTTCGCTTGCAGGACCGTGCAGACAGGGCCCGGCATGAAATTTTCGCCTCTGCTCAAGATCATGCACCTGTTCTGAAGCCTCGTCTTGCTCCATTCCTTCGCCGTCGGATGCAAAAAGCCGGGCAGATCGCCCGGCTTTGTCGTGACCAATTATTCTGCGGCTTCCGATTTGCGTTTTGGACGCCGTTCCAGAAGCTCCTTCAGGAACTGTCCCGTATAGGAACGCGGCTCCCTGACAATGTCTTCCGGGCGTCCAACGGCAACGATCTCTCCGCCGCCATCACCGCCTTCTGGGCCAAGATCAATCACCCAGTCTGCCGTCTTGATGACTTCCAGATTGTGTTCAATGACCACAACCGTATTGCCCTGATCCACCAGTTCGTGCAGCACCTCCAGAAGCTTGGCAACGTCATGGAAATGCAGCCCTGTGGTCGGCTCATCAAGAATATAAAGCGTGCGTCCGGTTGCCTTGCGGGACAATTCCTTGGCAAGCTTCACGCGCTGCGCCTCGCCGCCTGACAGTGTCGTTGCCTGCTGGCCGATCTTGACATAGCCAAGGCCGACCTTGACCAGGGTTTCCAGCTTGTCGCGCACTGCAGGCACAGCCGAGAAGAATTCCGCGCCTTCCTCGACTGTCATGTCCAGAACATCGGCAATGGATTTGCCCTTGAACAGCACTTCCAGTGTCTCGCGATTATAACGTTTGCCATGGCAGACATCGCAGGTCACATAGACGTCGGGCAGGAAGTGCATTTCGATCTTGATCACACCATCGCCCTGACAGGCCTCGCAGCGACCACCCTTCACATTGAAGGAAAAACGGCCGGACTGGTAGCCGCGCGCCTTGGCTTCCGGCAGACCGGCAAACCAGTCGCGGATAGGAGTGAAGGCGCCGGTATAGGTGGCCGGATTTGAGCGCGGCGTGCGGCCAATCGGCGACTGATCAATGTCGATCACCTTGTCAATGAATTCGAGCCCTTCAATGCGGTCATGTTCTGCGGCTTGCTCGCGCGAGCCCATGATGCGGCGTGAAGCCGCCTTGAACAGGGTTTCGATCAGGAAGGTTGACTTGCCACCGCCGGAAACACCCGTCACCGCGGTAAATGTGCCCAGCGGAATATCCGCCGTCACATTTTTCAGATTATTGCCGCGTGCCCCAACCACGCGAATACGCTTGGTCTTGGAGATCTTGCGCCGCTCGGCCGGAACCGCCACTTCCAGCGTACCTGACAAATATTGGCCAGTCAGCGAATTGGCATTGGCCATGATGTCCTGCGGCGTGCCCTGCGCAATCACCTGACCGCCATGCACACCGGCAGCCGGGCCAATATCGACGACATGGTCGGCAGTGAGGATCGCGTCCTCGTCATGTTCGACCACGATCACCGTATTGCCAAGATCACGCAGATGGCGCAGCGTATCGAGCAAGCGGGCATTGTCACGCTGATGCAGGCCGATCGACGGTTCATCCAGCACATAAAGCACGCCGGTGAGGCCGGAGCCGATCTGGGAGGCAAGACGAATGCGTTGGCTTTCACCACCCGACAATGTGCCGGAATTGCGTGACAGGGTAAGATATTCCAACCCCACATCATTGAGGAATTTCAGCCGCTCACGGATTTCCTTCAGGATACGGGCGGCAATTTCCCGCTGCTTTTCATTGAAGCTGGCCTCAATGTCCCGGAACCATGCATCCGCCTTGCGGATCGACATTTCCGAAACCTCGCCAATATGTTTCATGCCAAGCTTGACCGCCAGCGCTTCCGGCTTGAGCCGATAGCCATTGCAGGCCGGGCAGGGCGTTGATGCCATATAGCGCTCGATTTCCTCGCGCGACCAGGCAGAATCCGTCTCCTTCCAGCGCCGTTCAAGGTTCGGGATCACACCTTCAAACGGCTTGGTGGTCTTGTATGAGCGCAGGCCATCATCATAATGGAAAGTAATTTCCCGGCCCCTGGTGCCATAAAGCACGGCATCTTGCGCCTCTTTCGAAAGATCGGCCCAGCGGTCACTGATCTTGAAGTCATAGACCTTGCCCAGCGCCTCAAGCGTCTGGTTGTAATAAGGCGAGGAGGAACGCGCCCAGGGCGCAATGGCACCTTCCCTCAGAATGACATTTTCATCCGGCACGACCAGATCGGGGTCAATCGCCTGCTGCGTACCCAGACCATCGCAGGTCGGGCAGGCGCCGAACGGATTGTTGAAGGAAAACAGACGTGGCTCGATTTCCTGAATGGTGAAGCCGGAAACGGGGCAGGCAAATTTTTCCGAAAACAGAATGCGTTCATGCGTGTCATTGGCCGATTTGTTGGCCGCACCGCCGGCTGAGGTTTCTTCTGGCGGCAAGGGCCTGTCGGCAAATTCGGCAATCGCCAGACCATCGGACAGTTTCAGACAGGTTTCGAGACTATCGGCAAGGCGGGTGGACAGATCCGGCCGCACGACAATGCGGTCAACCACGACATCAATGTCATGCTTGTATTTCTTGTCGAGAGGCGGCACATCGGCAATTTCATAAAAAACACCGTCGCTCTTGACGCGCTGAAAGCCCTTTTTCTGCAGCTCCGCCAGTTCCTTTTTATATTCGCCCTTACGACCGCGCACGATCGGTGCAAGAATATAAAGACGTGTGCCTTCATCAAGTGCCATGACGCGATCCACCATCTGGCTGATCGTCTGGCTTTCAATCGGCAGCCCCGTTGCCGGCGAATAGGGCACACCCACGCGCGCATAAAGCAGGCGCATATAATCGTAAATTTCCGTCACCGTACCGACGGTCGAACGCGGATTGCGGCTGGTGGTCTTCTGTTCAATCGAAATGGCTGGCGACAGACCGTCGATCTGGTCGACATCCGGCTTCTGCATCATTTCCAGAAACTGGCGTGCATAGGCCGAAAGGCTCTCGACATAGCGGCGCTGGCCTTCGGCATAGATCGTGTCAAAGGCAAGCGATGACTTGCCGGAGCCAGACAGGCCAGTCATCACGATCAGCTTGTCACGTGGTAGATCGAGATCGACATTTTTCAGATTATGTTCACGCGCGCCACGTATGGAAATGAATTTCTGATCGCTCATTCCGCGTCCTGTCTGCTCATGATGCTGTTGGTCGCGACGTCAAGGCCGCCGCGGCAGTCGATACCATGGACCCCCGTAAAATGGGAGAGGCGGGATATTTATCGCCATCCCATGCCGCACGTTTACCACTGGAACAAATATCGAACAACCGTGTTTCTGATAGGCGATCGCAAATGTGATCGCAAGCATGTTGACTGTTACAATGAACGGGCGCACACTTCTCGTTACCTACCCGGTACGGAGTGGTAAGTCGGAGGGATGACGCCTTACCAACAAGGGCTTCGTGCAGGGCGGGAATCCTGAGGAGGTAAAGGAGCATGAGTCCACCTGACTAGGGCATGCCGCTTTCACAAGATGAAAGCACAATCGAAAGCATCACGACAGCGTCCAATGACGCAGAACGATCCACTTGGCATGCAGACTTTGTAACAGCTTGCACCTGACTGGTATTTCTGGGGAATGACGCGTCGTTGAGTGAAAATCGATTGCCGAAAATCTGGAACATGCGCGGAAACCGCAAGGTTGCGTGCCTTGGATTTCCGAGAGAATTTGTCGGCGAAGTACTGTCGGCATATGAGCAATGCTCACCCCCAGCCCCGTGCGCCAGAGAAACAGTGAGCGACGGGGCTATCTCCTGTTAAGATTTCGTGTCCTGGTAGTCTGCTTTGTCTCCATCAGCTTGCCCTGTCAAAGTGCCGCTTCACGCCCGTTGTTCCTTGCAAACGGTCCCGAGCATGTTCTTGTCCGCTTTTTGACTCGTCGGCGCGCTTATCGCCGTAACGTTCGCAAATCTGCACCACCATCTGTTCAAGACGGGGTAGGTGTGGTTTTCCGCATCTGATCCTTGCATCCTGCATGACGCAACGGATGACAAGAGAAAAGTCAGCTCAAACGGCCGATACAGGACACCGACATGTGGCGGTGCAGAATGCGTCTTAATCCGTTCTCCGGTTCATCCGTTCATGGCGTCCATTCGTTCTGCTGATTTGTCAAAAAGACCGTAAATTTCCTGGCTATTTCACAATCTGCCCGGGTGAACGGCCTATTTATGCAAATTGACAAGCCCCACATCTGATGTGCTGAATATTTAGCTTGAAAGTAGAACAAAAACAGAACATAACTTCTGTGGACATTGTTAAAATTATAAGGTGGGAACGAGTAATCAATCAGTCAGTCCTGTAGAGTATTGAAAACCTTTCAGGCGTCGGACAATGTTCGCGCTTAAGCAGATTTATGTAACACTTGTTCTTCATGCATTGCAGGGAAGTGGGTGTTGCCAAGACCCGGAGTAGATTTTTATGGCTGGTAGCGTCAACAAGGTCATTCTGATCGGCAACCTTGGAGCCGATCCGGAAGTGCGTCGTTTGAATTCGGGCGATATGGTCGTCAATCTGCGCATTGCCACCTCTGAAAGCTGGCGTGATCGCCAGACCGGCGAACGCAGGGATCGTACCGAATGGCACAGCGTTGTCATTTTCAATGAAAATCTGGCGAAGGTTGCGGACCAGTATCTGCGTAAGGGCGCCAAGGTTTATATCGAAGGCGCATTGCAGACCCGCAAATGGNTGAATTGCAGATGCTTGACAGCCGCGGCGAGGGTGGCGAAGGTCGTGCCGCATTTTCCGGTGGCGGCAACCGCTCTCAGGTTTCCGATTATTCCAGCGGCGGCGATTTTGGCTCTTCCGGCCCAACCTCCAGCACTGGCAGCTTCGCGCGCGACCTCGATGATGAAATTCCGTTCTGACCTGATTGGGCTCTGAATTGCCTGAACGCTTGTCATGCTGAACCGTATCTGCTCAGGCGGTAACAAAGTAGCAGACTGATCGTAGAAGTCTGATGGCAGGAAACAGAAGCGGGCATGATTAAAACCATAAGTTTCCCGGAATGAATCCGGGAAACTTGGTGCTAATGCCTTCCATCCTTTCATCTAGAGGAACAAGGATCGGCACCCGCCTGCCGGCCAATTCCGGTCCGTGGTTGTCTCCGATCCATGCCGGAATGAGCCTGCCTGAACGTGGAAACTTCCCGCAGACCCCGCTTGGATCTGGAGCCGCATGACGTAAATGGTGCTAGGCTTAATGCAAAGCGGAAGCCGGTTACAGACACAATCTCTCGGTGCAATTTGGGAGAACGTGAAATCTGAATTGTTCTGATGCATATCTGAAAGATGCTGCAAGGCGGGGGCCTTGATGGAAATGGCAAAATCCGGAATTGCGGGCTGTTTTGTGGCTGTTGTCGGCCCAAGCGGAGCTGGCAAGGATACGATCCTGGACGGAGCTCGCCTTGCTCTGGGCGGCGACAGGCGCTTTCATTTTGTCCGCCGCGTCATCACACGGCCGCCAAAACCCGACGCGGAAAATCATGACAGCCTGGACGAGGCAGGTTTTTTGAAAGCGCTGGACGCGGGAGCCTTTGCCCTGCACTGGCAGGCACATGGCCTTTATTACGGCCTGCCAGCCTCTGTTTTTGATGCAATCGCCGCCGGCAAGGTGGTTGTCGCCAATGTGTCACGCCGCGTGCTTGAAAATATCCGGCAGACCTTCCCGCGCCATTCCATCGTGATGATAACCGCTAGGCCGGAAATTCTGGCGGAACGCCTCATAGCCCGCGGTCGAGAAACAGCCGAGCAGATTACGGAACGGCTGAGCCGCGAGGCGACTTTTGATGCCGCCAAAGAGGCCGATGTTTTCCGTATCGACAATTCGGGCAGTGCACAATCATCCATTGCCCTTTTTGTCGATCATTTGCAAAAACTTTCAGAAAAAACATAGGATTGCAGTAATAAGCTGACAGAATCCATGAAGTGATCAGCATTTGCCTGCTTGCTGCCCGGAAACTCGGCCAGCCAGCGCATCATCACGGTCTGACTGATGTGTCATTTCGCAAGCCTCATCCGTCGGCACCAAGGTGCAATACAAGCGGATCAGCAAGCCTCCTTCCGGCTCTGGCGCATGTCGTGCGCACAAAGCCGATCACAGTTTTTCCTGATCATATTTGCGCGCAAGTTCACATGGTCTGTTCGGCAATCAGCGTTTCAATGCCATCGGCCACGAACTGAACTGCAAGTGCGGCCAGAATAACACCCAGAAGACGGGTGAGAATGGAGCGGCCGGTTTCGCCAAGAAAATAATCCACCCGCTCGGCAAGCAACAGAACGAGATAAGTAATCAGCAGACAGACGAAGATCACGCCGATCAGAATGATGCGCGCGCTGATCGTATTGAAGGATTGCGATGTCAATACAATTGCCGAAATCGCGCCGGGACCGGCAATCAGCGGGATGGCAAGCGGGAAGGCGGCAATATTGCGGATATGGTCCTTGGTAATGGCAACTTCTGCGCTCTTTTCCTTGCGTTCCGTGCGCTTTGCAAAAATCATTTCAAACGCGATCCAGAACAGAAGCAGGCCACCGGCCACGCGGAAGGCACCAATGGTGATGCCGAACATGCCAAGGATCTGCGCGCCGGCAATGGCAAAGACAGCCATGACGGCAAAGCCTATGATCGATGCGCGCAATGCGACCTGACCGCGAGAGGAGCGATCCATGCCGGGCGTCAGCGCAAGAAATAAAGGTGCAAGACCAGGCGGGTCAATCGTGACCAGCAATGTCACAAATGCGCTGAAAACCGTATCGAAAGGCACCATATGCTCCATCTCCTGTTTTCAACGATCGAGCCGGGTTGAATTCAACGGGAAGTTTACCCTATCGGGGGCTATGGGTCGATGTTATGTACCCAAAAGGCAACCCGGCGTTGCAATCTTTATGTGAATATCTTGTAAGCTATTGAAAAAATGCAGATAATTAACACCTCAAAATGGCCCTGAAATTGGCATTTCATGCCAACTTCCGTTATAAAAAGACTTTATCGATTCTGTAGAGAAAGTATCTGAATAGTGTCAGATCAAACGCCTCCACCTGGTTTCGACGATATGCCTCAGGCCCCAAGCGGCCCGAGTGGTATCGAACCCATTTCGATTATTGAGGAGATGCAGCGCTCCTATCTCGATTACGCCATGAGCGTGATCGTGAGCCGCGCGCTGCCGGATGTTCGCGACGGCATGAAGCCGGTTCACCGGCGCATTCTCCATGCCATGAACGAGATGGGCCTTGCCTATAACCGTCCATACCGCAAATCTGCCGGTGTGGTCGGTGAGGTGATGGGTAAATACCATCCGCACGGCGATGCCTCGATCTATGACGCCCTGGTGCGTATGGCGCAGGATTTCTCGCTGCGCGATCCATTGATCGACGGGCAGGGCAATTTCGGTTCCATCGACGGCGATCCGCCGGCGGCAATGCGTTACACCGAATGCCGTCTGGAAAAGGTCACGGAATCGCTGCTTGCCGATATCGACAAGGATACTGTCGATTTTCAGGACAATTATGACGGCCGCGAAAAGGAACCTGTCGTTCTGCCGGCACGTTTCCCGAACCTGCTCGTCAATGGTTCGGGTGGTATTGCCGTCGGTATGGCCACCAATATTCCACCGCACAATCTTGGCGAAATCATCAATGGCTGCGTCGCGCTGATCGACAATCCGTCGATTGAACTGCCGGAACTGATGGAAATCATTCCGGGTCCGGACTTCCCGACCGGAGGCATCATTCTGGGCCGGGCTGGCATCCAGTCGGCCTATGCGACCGGGCGCGGCTCGATCGTCATGCGTGCGCGCACGCAAATCGAGGATATACGCGGTGATCGCCAGGCCATTGTCGTCACCGAAATTCCCTATCAGGTGAACAAGGCGGCGATGATCGAGAAGATTGCCGAACTGGTGCGCGACAAGCGCATTGAAGGCATTTCCGATCTGCGCGACGAGTCTGACCGCGAAGGCTATCGCGTGGTCATCGAGCTCAAGCGCGATGCCGTTGCCGATGTGGTGCTAAACCAGCTTTACCGCTACACGCCATTGCAGACCTCCTTTGGCTGCAACATGGTGGCGCTCAATGGCGGAAAGCCGGAGCAGATGTCGCTGATCGACATGTTGCGCGCTTTCATCAGCTTCCGCGAGGACGTGGTCACCCGCCGCACCAAGTTCCTGCTCAACAAGGCACGTGAGCGTGCCCATGTTCTGGTTGGTCTGGCAATCGCCGTGGCCAATATTGACGAGGTGATCAACCTGATCCGTCGCGCGCCAGATCCTTCGACTGCGCGTGAACAGCTGATGGAACGCCGTTGGCCGGCGACCGATATTGCGCCGCTCATTCGCCTGATTGACGACCCGCGGCACAAGATCAATGAGGACAACACCTATAACCTGTCCGAAGAACAGGCACGCGCCATTCTGGATCTGCGTCTGCAGCGTCTGACTGCGCTTGGCCGCGATGAAGTAGCCAATGAACTCAACCAGATCGGTGATGAAATCCGCGATTACCTTGATATTCTGAGCTCACGCGAACGCGTGATGACGATTGTCAAGGAAGAGATGATCGCCGTTCGTGACGAATTCGCAACGCCACGCCGCACCGAAATCGGTTTCGGTGGCGCGGAAATGGATGACGAGGATCTCATTGCGCGTGAAGACATGGTCGTCACCGTCAGCCATGCCGGCTATATCAAGCGCGTTCCCCTTGCCACCTATCGCGCACAGCGTCGCGGCGGCAAGGGCCGTTCAGGTATGACGACGAAGGATGAGGATTTTGTCACCCGTCTCTTTGTCGCCAATACGCATACGCCGGTCCTGTTCTTCTCCTCACGTGGCATTGTCTACAAGGAAAAGGTCTGGCGTCTGCCGGTCGGTACGCCGCAATCGCGCGGCAAGGCGCTCATCAATCTGCTGCCATTGCAGGAAGGTGAACGCATCACCACCATCATGCCATTGCCGGAGGATGAGGAAAGCTGGGCAAATCTCGACGTCATGTTTGCCACGACACGCGGCACCGTGCGCCGCAACAAGCTGTCCGACTTCGTTCAGGTCAACCGCAATGGCAAGATCGCCATGAAACTGGAAGAAGAGGGCGATGAAATCCTCTCGGTCGAGACCTGTACCGAGTTTGACGATGTCTTGCTCACCTGTGCCGGTGGCCAGTGCATCCGCTTCCCCGTTACCGATGTCCGCGTCTTTGCCGGACGCAATTCGATCGGTGTACGCGGCATCACCCTGGCCGAAGGCGACAAGGTCATTTCCATGGCCATTCTGCATCACGTCGAGGCCGATGCGGCCGAACGTTCAGCCTATCTGAAGCGCGCCATTGCAGAACGCCGCGCACAAGGCTCGGATGCCGATGACATTGTGGTTGTCGGAGAAGACGTCGGTGCTGAAACTGAACTCAGCGAAGAACGCTATCAGGAACTGAAGGCCCGCGAACAGACCGTGCTGACGGTCAGCGAATATGGCTATGGCAAACGCTCGTCGTCCTATGAGTTCCGCATTTCGGGGCGTGGCGGTAAGGGTATCCGTGCAACCGATACGTCGAAGACTGATGAAATCGGCAAGCTCGTCGCCCTGTTCCCGGTCGAGGCCAGCGACCAGATCCTGCTGGTATCCGATGGCGGCCAGCTCATCCGAGTCCGGGTCGATGATATCCGTCTGGCCGGCCGGTCGACCAAGGGGGTTACGATCTTCAACATGGCCGATGGCGAAAAGGTCGTTTCCGTCGAGCGTATCTCGGAGAGCGACAATGATGATGAAGACGGCAATGGTGACGACGCTTCATCTGAAGCCAATGGGAAATAAGCCTGTTTCCAGTGCATATGAAAAAGGCCGGTGATCGCATCGGCCTTTTTGCCAGCCACATGGTCCCAAAACGCATCATCAGCCGATGGCAATCGGCTGGATTTCTCAAGACAGGCTGTCTCGAACATTGGCTCGGATTTCAGCCTGTCGGTAGCCTGTGATGAAGAAAGGAGAATCCTGATCGCAAGCAGAGACTACTTGCGTATGGATTGCCGCTTGAGGCATTCGGAGTGTGCAGGCTCAAATTGCCCATTGCGCTCTCCCACAAGCAGGATGAGTGCCGACGTCGCCATTGTGACAACCATGAACATAGCCAGGACGAAGAACATCATTTCGGACCATCCTTTCGACAACTGGGACAGGACATGCCGGAGGCTGAATTCCCACGCATGAATAGTGCATGGAAGGATGTGAATTTTTCCGGAACGTCTTGTTCATCTGCCGTTCATCTTTCAAACTGCCAATCGGAAACAATCACACAAGACTTGTTGAAAATCCGGACAGAAAAGGCTAGCTGAGGGGAATGACAGTCGCAATCTATGCGGGTTCCTTTGACCCTGTAACCAATGGCCATATGGATGTGTTGAAAGGCGCCCTGCGCCTTGCCGAAAAGGTTATTGTCGCCATCGGTGTTCATCCTGGCAAAAAACCGCTCTTTAGCTTTGAAGAGCGGGTGGAACTTATCCGGAAAAGTGCAGAAGACATTCTGGGGGCAGATTCTGCCCGCGTCTCTGTCATTGCCTTCGACGGGCTGCTGATCGATGCCGCCCGTAAACACGGCGCAAAGCTGATGGTGCGAGGCTTGCGTGACGGAACCGACCTTGACTATGAAATGCAGATGGCTGGCATGAACGGCACCATGGCGCCTGAGCTTCAGACCGTTTTTCTGCCTGCCGATCCTGCCGTTCGCACGATTACTGCCACATTGGTACGCCAGATTGCCGCCATGGGGGGGGATGTCAGACCCTTCGTGCCAGCAGTTGTCGCTGATGCACTTGCAACCCGATTTAAAGCCTGACCTCAGGGAGTTTTCATTGATGTCATTCACACGCCGCGCATTTATCGCTGCCTCTATTGTTGCACTGTCGTTCATTGGCGCTGGAAGTGCATATGCGGAAGATCCGGAAAATACCCTTCTCCTTCAGCTGAAGGGTGGTGAAGTGGCGATTGAACTGCGCCCTGATCTTGCGCCCAAACATGTCGAACAGATCAAGACGCTGGTGCGTGAAGGCGCCTATGACGGCGTTGCCTTCCACCGTGTCATTCCGGGTTTCATGGCGCAGACTGGCGATGTCGAATATGGCAATCTCGACAAGGGCTTCAGCGCAGCGCGCGTGGGCACGGGCGGCTCGAAACTGCCAGATCTTCCGGCTGAATTTTCCAGCGAACCCTTCGTGCGAGGCACGGTTGGCATGGCACGCAGCCAGAACCCGAATTCCGCCAATTCCCAGTTCTTCATCATGTTCGATGATGGCCCGTTCCTGAATGGCCAGTACACGGTGGTTGGCAAGGTGATCCGCGGCATGGAAGCCGTCGACGCGATCAAGAAGGGTAGTGAAGCCAATAATGGCGCCGTCACCAATCCTGACAAGATCATCAAGGCGGTCATTGAGGCCGACAAGAAATAGATTGAAACAAAGGGAGGCCGAAATGGCTTACAAAGACCCAGAAAACACCCTCATTCTGGAAACCACCAAGGGCAATGTCGTGCTTGAACTTTATCCGGATCTCGCACCGGGCCATGTCGCACGAATCAAGGAACTGGCACGCGAAAGCGCCTATGACGGCGTTGTCTTCCATCGCGTGATCGATGGTTTCATGGCCCAGACCGGCGACGTCAAGTTCGGCAAGACTGGCGGCGCACATTTCAATCCGGCCCGCGCCGGCATGGGCGGCTCGGACAAGCCGGATCTCAAGGCAGAATTTTCCAACATGCCGCACAAGCGCGGCACCGCTTCGATGGCCCGCGCCCAGAACCCGCATTCGGCCAATTCCCAGTTCTTCATCTGCTTTGCCGATGCCCCCTGGCTCGACCGTCAGTACAGCGTCTGGGGTCAGGTCATTGAAGGCATGGAAAATGTCGACAAGATCAAGCGCGGCGAACCGGTCGTCGATCCGGACAAGATCATCACGGCACGCATTGCTGCTGATCTCTGATCGAAACGCTTCCATTTGAGATCGGCGGCTCCGGCGGTAACAGCCGGAGCCGTCTTCATGAGGTTTCCCATGCGCGTTGATCTGTTCGACTTCGACCTGCCAGAAGAACGCATTGCCTTGCGACCGATGGAGCCACGCGATCATGCGAGACTCTTGCGTGTCCGTCCCGGACACCTACTTGAAGATCATCACGTTTATGATCTGCCAGATTTCCTTCAGCCGGGTGACGCCCTTGTTTTCAATGATACCAAGGTGATACCGGCACAACTTGAAGGAATACGTGAACGTTCTGGCAATATTTCCCAAGTCAGCGCAACCCTGCATATGCGCGCAGGGCCCGACCGCTGGAAGGCCTTTCTGCGTCCTGCAAAACGGGTGAAACAGGGTGACCGCATCCGTTTTGGCGGCTCGGGCGACACCTGTCTTCTGGGTGCGCTTGATGCAACTGTTGCCGAAAAGGGCGAGGCAGGCGAGGCGCTGTTGGTGTTTGATTTTTCCGGTCCTGCGCTGGATCAGGCCATTGCTGCGGTTGGCCATATTCCGCTGCCGCCTTATATTGCCTCCAAACGTGCCGAGGATGAGCGCGACCGCACCGATTACCAGACAGTCTATGCGCGTGAGGAAGGGGCTGTTGCCGCGCCGACCGCAGGGCTGCATTTTACGCAGGGACTGCTGGAAAAGATCAAGGCCAAGGGTATTGAGGAACATTTTGTGACACTGCATGTCGGCGCCGGTACGTTTTTGCCGGTCAAGGCAGATGATACGGCCGACCACAAGATGCATTCGGAAATCGGCCATGTCACGCAAGCAACGGCCGATGCGCTCAACGCTGTCCATGCCCGTGGCGGGCGCATTATCTGCGTTGGCACCACTTCATTGCGGCTGATTGAAAGTGCGGCAGATGAGGATGGCAGGATCCATGCCTGGTCAGGCGCGACCGACATCTTTATCACGCCTGGCTATCGTTTCCGTGCCGTTGACATGCTGATGACGAATTTTCATCTGCCTCGTTCAACATTGTTCATGCTGGTGTCTGCCTTTTGCGGCCTTGATACCATGCGAAATGCCTATGACCATGCCATTGCCAACAAATATCGCTTTTATTCCTATGGCGATGCCAGCCTGCTAGAGCGTTTAGAATTTCACGGAAACGCTGAATTGTCCTAACAGATTGTTTTAGCAGTTCCGGACGAAAAACCGCTTGCCACTTTCTGGAACGTGCATGACAGACGAAAGACGCGACATGACGACAGAAAATTTTGAATTCAAGGTTCTGGCCCGCGATGGTGCTGCCCGTCGTGGCGAGATTTCCATGCCGCGGGGCGTTGTGCGCACGCCAGCCTTCATGCCGGTCGGTACGGCCGGCACAGTCAAGGCCATGTATATGGATCAGGTCAGGGATCTGGGTTCGGACATCATCCTTGGCAATACCTATCATCTGATGCTGCGTCCGGGGGCCGAGCGCGTCGCCCGTCTTGGAGGCTTGCACGAATTTGGCGGCTGGAAAGGGCCGATCCTCACCGATTCCGGTGGTTTCCAGGTCATGTCGCTGGCGCAATTGCGCAAGATTGACGAGCGCGGCGTCACCTTCCGTTCGCATATCGATGGCAGGCCCTATGAGATGACGCCGGAGCGTTCGATCGAAATCCAGGGCCTGCTTGATTCCGACATTCAGATGCAGCTCGATGAATGCGTGGCGCTGCCTTCCTCTGAAAAGAATATGGAACGGGCGATGGAACTGTCGCTACGGTGGGCCGAACGCTGCAAGGTGGCCTTTGGCAACCAGCCGGGCAAGGCCATGTTCGGCATCGTCCAGGGCGGCGACAATGCCAGACTGCGTGAGCGCTCGGCCGAGGCACTCAAGGCCATGGATCTGAAAGGCTATTCTGTGGGCGGCCTTGCTGTGGGTGAGCCGCAGCATGTCATGATGGAAATGCTTGAAGTTGTCTGCCCAATCCTGCCAGAAGAAAAGCCGCGCTATCTGATGGGGGTAGGCACGCCGGATGATATTCTGAAATCGGTGGCACGCGGCATCGACATGTTTGACTGTGTCATGCCAACGCGCGCTGGCCGTCATGGCCTTGCCTTCACCCGCTTTGGCAAGGTCAATCTGCGCAATGCGCGCCATGCGGACGACCCGCGCCCGCTTGATCCGGAATCCGATTGCCCGGCCGCACGCGACTATAGCCGCGCCTATCTGCATCATCTGGTCAAATCAGGCGAGGCATTGGGCGGCATGCTGCTGACATGGAACAATCTTGCCTATTACCAATCCCTGATGAAAGGCATTCGTGAGGCAATTTCCGCAGGCCGGTTCAACGATTTTGCCGCCCTGACCACCGAAGGCTGGACGCGCGGCGACATCCCACTGCTATGAGCGCGGGGCTTGATGAAAGAGTCCTTTTTCAGGCGACAAAGACCATTCCTGACAAGAAGAATGGCAGAAGAGTGAAGAATAATCAGGGCTTCACTCTTTTCTTGTATATAATTACATATATCACCTGTTGACTTTGTCGGCAGGGCATTGGAGTTTTGCCCGCTAATAATTGCTATCACATGGCTGTATTAGTACTTATTTTATAAGTGAGTACTAATCAGAAAAACTCGGAGTTGGCCTGTATGATCAAGCGCCTGGTTCTGGCACTTATTTTTCTGGTGATTGTGGTCGGTGGGTTGGTCAGCTTCAATATCTGGCGCACCAATTTCATCAACAATATGTTTGCCAATATGCCCAAGCAGGTTCAGACCGTCTCGACCATTACGGTTGAGCCCAGCGTCTGGACGCCAGGCATTGAGGCAATCGGCACTGCAAATGCCATCAATGGCGTTGATCTGACGGTACAGCTGAGCGGCATTGTCGACAAAATCAGTTTCAATGCCAATCAAAGGGTCAAGCAGGGTGATATCCTGCTGCAAATGGAAGACAGCATCCAGAAGGCTGACCTTGCCAGCGCCGAAGCACAGGCACTCCTTGCCCAGCAGAATCTGAAACGCGCAGACATTCTGCGCGCGCGTGGCGTGGGAACTGTCTCTGAAGTGGATACAACCGTATCCAGCGCGGCAGCTGCTGATGCCCAGGTTGAAAAAATGCGCGCAACGCTCGATCAGAAAATGGTGAAAGCACCATTTTCCGGTATTATCGGCATTCCGAAGATTGATCTCGGCCAATATCTGACGCCGGGTACCGTCATTGCCACCCTGCAGAATCTCGATCGCATGCGGGTTGATTTCACTGTGCCTGAACAGATGCTGCCGCTTGTCAAGCTCGGGCAGGCCGTACAGGTCGGGCCAAGTGCCGATACACGTGAATTCAAGGGTGAGATCGTTGGTATCGACCCGAAAATCGATCCGTCATCGCGTCTGGTCTCGATCCGCGCAATTGTGGAAAATCCGGATCACAAGCTGACGCCGGGTCAGTTTGTTCAAGTGCGCATTGAATTGCCGGTCGAACATGATGTGCTGGCCCTGCCACAGACTGCCGTCATCTCCAGCCTTTACGGGGACTATGTCTTTGCCGTCCGTTCTGCCGAAGAACAGCAGGGCGAAGGCAATGCCGCTCCGATCAAGCCGGGAGCGGAAAATCTGGTTGCCAATCAGGTCTTTGTCAAACTTGGCCGCCGCCATGGCATGCGTGTCGAGGTCTTGAGCGGTGTCAAGCCCGGCGATGTCATCATCACGGCCGGCCAGAACCGTCTGTCGCATGGCATGCCCGTAACGATCAACAATTCCGTCAATCCGGCCAATACGCCCCCGATGCAGGATAGTGGTGCGGAACAGCAACCAGCCGATCAGCCGGCCAAGCAGTAACAGGCGAGCACGATGAGTTTTTCAGACATATTCATCAAAAGGCCCGTCTTATCGACCGTTCTGGCCTTTCTGATCATTCTTCTCGGCCTGCAAGGGATTTCGCAGCTTTCTATCCGCGAATATCCGAAGGTGGAAGAAACGGTCATCACCATTACAACCACCTATGCCGGCGCCAGTGCCGATCTCATCCAGGGCTTTATCACCGCGCCGATCTCAGAATCCGTCGCAACCACGGAAAATATCGATTACGTCACCTCATCCAGTATGCCGTCTTCGAGCGTGGTGACGGTGTATATGAAGCTCGGCGCCAATCCGGATGCGGCGCTGACCGAAGTGATTGCCAAGGTCAATCAGGTTCGCGGCAAATTGCCGTCCGAAGCGGACGACCCGATCATCGTCAAGGGCACGGGGCAGAGTTTCGCGACCATGTATCTGGCCGCACAGAACCCGAACATGACCAGCGAGCAGATTACAGAATATCTGCAACGCGTCATCCAGCCGCGCATGTCCACCATTCAGGGCGTGGCCAAGGCTGAAATTCTGGGTGGTCAGGTCTATGCCATGCGCATCTGGATCGATCCGATCCAGCTTGCGGCACGTGATGTAACGGCTTCCGAGGTTCTTCAGGCCATCAAGGCGTCAAACTTCCTGTCAGCACCGGGCAAGACCAAGAACGAATATGTCGCAACCTCAATCACGCTGCAATCGACGCTGCAGACACCGGAAGCCTTTGGTGCCATGCCGATCAAGGCAAATGGCGACAATATCGTTCGCCTGCGCGATGTGGCCAATGTTGAACTTGCGGCCAAAAGCACTGATACGATTGTTTCCTTCAACGGCTCGGCCGGTACATTCCTAGGTGTCTATCCGACGCCGGCGGCAAACCCGATCGATATGGCGGCAGCCGTACGCAAGGAACTGCCCTCCATCCAGGCTTCCCTGCCGGAAGGCATGTCGCTGGTCCTGGTCTATGATGCGACGGAACAGATCAGTTCCTCCATTCACGAGGTCTTCTCGACCATCGGCGAGGCAATCGTCATCGTTGTTCTGGTGATCCTTCTCTTCCTCGGCTCGTTCCGTTCGGTCATCATTCCGATCGTCACAATCCCGATCTCGCTGATTGGCGTCTGTTTCTTCCTTTATGTGCTTGGCTTTTCGATCAATCTTCTGTCGCTGCTTGCCATGGTGCTTGCCATTGGTCTGGTGGTGGACGATGCGATCGTGGTGCTGGAAAACATTCACCGCCATATTGAAGAGGGGCTTTCCCCGATCAATGCCGCCTTCAAGGGCATGAAGGAAATCACGAGCTCAATCATCGCCATGACGATCACGCTCGCAGCCGTCTTCGCTCCGCTTGGCTTTACTGGCGGTGTGACCGGTGCATTGTTCCGTGAATTTGCCTTCACGCTTGCAGGTTCGGTGATCATTTCCGGCATTGCGGCCCTGACGATTTCGCCCATGATGTGCTCACGCATGCTCAAGCATGGCGGCGAGACATGGCTGCAGAAATTTGTCGACCGCAATTTTACCAGACTTGAAAAATGGTATCACAAGCTTGTTTCCAATTCGCTGAATTACCGGCCAATCACGCTCTTGATCGTGATTTCGCTGATGGCGCTGACAGGTTTTCTCTATGTCAACACCTCAAGCGAACTTGCCCCGGAAGAAGATTCCGGCGCGCTGTTCTCCATGTTACAGGCCCCGCAATATGCAACCTCGGCCTATACCGAACTTTATGCCCGGCAGCTTGACGAGCTGACCAGGGATCTGCCGGAACTGGAAGCCCGTTTCCAGATTGTGGGCATCAACAACAACACCACATCCGGCATCGCGCTATGGGTTCTGGAAGACTGGTCGAAGCGCACGCGCACGCAAAAGCAGATCCAGGAAGATCTGACCAAGCGCATTTCCAAGCTTGCCGGTGTACAGGCCTTCATCTTTGCCCCGCCATCCCTGCCGGGTACGGGCGGCGGTCTGCCGATCTCGATTGCACTGCAATCAACCGGCCCCGCCGATCAGGTGTTTGAGCTGGCTGAAGAAATCAAGAATGCTGCGCAGGCAAGTGGCAAGTTCATCATCGTGCAGAATTCGCTGTCCTTCAACGCGCCGCAGACCACGGTCAGCATCGACCGCAACCGCGCCGCAACGCTTGGCGTTCAGGTGAGCGATATTGGTGCCACGCTGGGTCTTCTGACCGGCGGTGCCTCGATCTCAAAGTTTGACCGCGATTCCAACAGCTATGACGTCATCCCGCAGGTGCCGGATGAATATCGTGCAAATCCTGAACAGCTTGGCCAGTTCTATGTCCGCAGCCTGTCAGGCGCCATGGTGCCGCTGTCGGCACTGGTCGAGATCAAGGAAAATGCCTCGCCGGCCGCGATTGAACAGTTCAACCAGCTCAACTCGGCAACCCTTTCGGCCCTGCCATTGCCGACGGTCACCACCGGTGAAGGGTTGCAGACCCTGGTTGACATTGCCCGCTCCAAGATGTCGGAAGGCTACTTCCTGGACTATTCCGGCCAGTCGCGCCTCGAAGTAGAGCAGGGCAATACGATCCTGATCGCCTTTGCCCTTGCCGTGATCGTGATCTATCTCGTGCTGGCGGCGCAGTTTGAAAGCTTCCGCGATCCGTTCATCATCATGATGTCGGTGCCGCTGTCGATCTTTGGCGCCATTGTTCCGCTCAATCTCGGTTTTGGCACACTCAATATCTATACCCAGGTTGGCATGATCACCCTTGTCGGGCTGATTACCAAGCACGGCATTCTGATGGTGGAATTTGCCAATCAGCAGCGCCGATTGCATGGCTATGACCGCCGTCAGGCCATCATTGTCGCGGCAGAGACTCGTCTGCGTCCGATCCTGATGACAACGGCTGCCATGGCGCTTGGCGTTGTGCCGCTGATCACCGCCAGCGGTGCTGGCGCCGCAGCGCGCTATTCCAT
Organism: Daeguia caeni; assembly: GCF_042653845.1. Classification (NCBI taxonomy): domain Bacteria; kingdom Pseudomonadati; phylum Pseudomonadota; class Alphaproteobacteria; order Hyphomicrobiales; family Brucellaceae; genus Daeguia; species Daeguia caeni. Next base: position 41,068 of record NZ_JBHSEL010000051.1, read on the forward strand.
GGGTCTGGTGATCTTTACCGGCATTGTGGTTGGCACCGTGTTCACCCTGTTTGTTGTGCCGATGTTCTATACCTACATCGCCGACAAGGAGTTGAAACCGGAAATCCGGACCCCGACACCGGAAGAACTGGAAGTCCCGGAACAGGCACATTGAACATTCAATGCACGGATCCGAATTTGGTTTGACTGTCTGGCGGGAGGTAACCTAAAAGGCTATCTCCCGCCAGTAGCCGTATATGACAATCAATCCGGTATAGGCTGTAATGATCCCGCTCTCTGTCCTTGACTTATCGCCCATCCCAGAAGGGGCGGGCCCGGAACAAGCGCTTCGCAATACATGCGCGCTGGCGCAACATGCCGAAAAGCTTGGCTATGTCCGCTATTGGCTGGCCGAACATCACAACATGCCGGGCATTGCCAGCTCGGCCACATCCGTGCTCATCGCCTATGTGGCGGCCGCAACATCAACCATCCGTGTTGGCTCGGGCGGCGTTATGCTGCCCAATCATTCGCCATTGGTGGTGGCCGAACATTATGGCACGCTGGCAGCACTCTTTCCCGGCCGTATCGATCTGGGCCTCGGCCGCGCGCCTGGGACAGATCCGGTCACGGCACAGGCGCTGCGCCAAAGCCTCGATTTTGATCCCAATGCCTTTCCGCGCGATGTGGTCGAACTGCTGAACTATTTCAAACCCTCTGAGCCGGGTCAGCGCGTGCGCGCCATACCGGGCGAGGGCAGCAATGTTCCGGTATGGATTCTGGGCTCAAGCACCTATGGCGCACAACTGGCCGCCATGCTGGGTTTGCCTTATGCCTTTGCCTCGCATTTTGCTCCGGCTGAAATGTATCATGCGATACAGGTTTATCGTGAACGCTTCCAGCCATCCGAATATCTGGACAAGCCCTATGTCATTCTCGGCCTCAATGTGATTGCCGCAGAGACGGATGAAGAAGCACATTTTCTGTTTTCCTCGCAGCTTCAGTCTTTCGTGAACCTGCGCAGCGGCCATCCGAGCAAGTTGCCTGCCCCGGTCGAGGGCTTTTATCAGAGCCTCCCCCCGGCACAACTTGCCCTCGTGGAACAGATGCTGTCCTGCCGCGTGGTAGGCGGGCCGGAGACGGTTGGCAAGGGCATTCGCGATTTTGCCGAGCGTACCGGTGCTGACGAACTGATGCTCACCGGCATGATCTACGATCATCACAAGCGTCTGCGCTCTTACGAAATCGCCATCAGTTCGATCGCGTGAGGATCCTGCTGGTCGCGGATTTCATCAAGCAGCCAGCTTAAGAAGGCCTGAACTGCGGGCAGATGGGCGCGATCCCTGGGCGTGACAAAATAATAATTGCTGGGGCTTTTGACCGAATGCGGGTAGGCGACGACCAGCTGTCCGCTTTCAAGCTCCGCGCCGATCAGAAACAATGGCATCAGGGCCACGCCCAGCCCGGCAATGCAGGCCTGCGAGACATTGGAAAACTGCTCGAACCGCATGCCATGCGGCACGGGCCCCGAAACGCCGATGCTCTTGAACCAGTAATCCCACGCGCCCGGACGCGAGGCCATGGTAAACAGCGGCAGACGCAACAGGTCTTCCGGCACCTGGATCGGATGCGCATTGAGAAAGCCCGGACTGCAAACCGGCGCCACCGTTTCCCCCATCAGATAGGTGCAATCGGCATTGGGCCAGTCGGGCTGACCAATATGAATGGCCGCGTCAAGCTGTTCACGGGCAAAGTCAAACTGCCCGATGCGGGTGGAGAAATTGAGCGTAATATCCGGATGCTTTGCGACAAAGCGCGGAATGCGCGGGATAAGCCAGCGTGTGCCAAAGGTTGGCAGTAAGGCGAGATTGAGCGTCGTTGCCTTGGTCTGCGACATGAGCTGCAGCGATGCCGCCCTGATGGCTGCAAGGGCAGGGCCCACGGCCTGCAGATATTTTTGCCCCGCCTCGGAAAGTGCAACGCGCCTGCTGGTGCGCTCAAACAGCACCACACCCAGAAGCTCTTCCAACCCATTGATCTGGCGGCTGATTGCTCCTTGCGTGAGTGAAAGTTCCTCGGCAGCTTCGGAAAAACTACCATAACGTGCAACCGCATCAAAGGCTGCAAGCGCACTGGTTGAAGGCAGGAGACGGCGCGAAAGTGTGGTCATGATCTATTACTAATCGGAATAGATCGATGAGTAAACATGGTTTGCAAATACCCCATGCGGGCGGCATAGTCCGCCCAATAATTTTGAGGAGATGTTGCCATGGCTCTAGCGCCATTTTCCTGGGATGACCCGTTTCTTCTGAACGACCAGCTGACCGAAGACGAGCGCATGATCCGTGATTCGGCCAAGGCTTTCGCAACGGATGTGCTCCTGCCGCGCGTTCAGGAAGCCTATCTGGAAGAAAAGACCGATCCGGAACTCTTTCGTCTGATGGGGCAGGCAGGCCTTCTCGGCGTGACCTTGCCGGAAGAATATGGCGCCGCCAATGCCAGCTATGTTGCCTATGGTCTGGTCGCACGCGAAGTCGAACGCATTGATTCCGGCTATCGCTCGATGATGAGCGTGCAGTCTTCGCTGGTAATCTATCCTATCTATGCCTATGGCTCGGATGAACAGCGCAAGAAATATCTGCCTGGCCTGGTTTCAGGCGAGCTGATCGGCTGCTTTGGCCTGACCGAGCCGGATGCCGGTTCTGATCCGGCTGGCATGAAAACCCGCGCCGAAAAGATCGAGGGCGGCTATCGCCTGCACGGCTCGAAGATGTGGATTTCCAACGCCCCGATCGCCGATGTCTTCGTCGTCTGGGCAAAGTCCGCAGCCCATGATGGTGCAATCCGCGGCTTCATTCTGGAAAAGGGCATGAAGGGCCTTTCCGCACCAAAGATCGGCGGCAAGCTTTCACTGCGCGCCTCGATCACCGGTGAAATCGTGCTTGACGGCGTGGAAGTTTCCGAAGACGCACTTCTTCCCAATGTGTCCGGCCTGAAAGGTCCGTTTGGCTGCCTTAACCGCGCCCGCTACGGCATTTCCTGGGGGGTGATGGGTGCTGCGGAAGACTGCTGGTTCCGTGCCCGCCAATATGGCCTTGACCGCAAGCAGTTTGGCCGCCCGCTCGCCGCAACCCAGCTCTTCCAGAAGAAGCTTGCCGACATGCAGACCGAAATCGCACTCGGCCTGCAGGCTTCGCTACGTGTTGGCCAGCTCTTCGACCAGAACAAGATGGCACCGGAAATGGTTTCCATCGTCAAGCGCAACAATTGCGGCAAGGCACTCGAAATTGCCCGTATGGCGCGCGATATGCATGGCGGCAACGGTATCCAGATCGAATACCACGTCATGCGCCATGCAGCCAACCTTGAGACAGTCAACACCTATGAAGGCACCCATGACGTCCATGCGCTGATCCTTGGCCGCGCCCAGACCGGGATCCAGGCATTCTACTGATCCCACAGCACTCTGTTTTTCAGGCCCGCTCGTCTTCATCGGGCGGGCCTTGTCATTTGAAGAAGGCTTGAGACATGGCAAATACACCGCTTGACGGTCTGAAAGTAGTCGAGCTTGCCCGTATTCTGGCAGGCCCGTGGGTGGGACAGACACTATCCGATCTGGGCGCTGACGTGATCAAGGTTGAAAGCCCGGAAGGCGACGACACCCGCACCTGGGGCCCGCCTTTCATTGAAGTCGAAGGCGAAAAGTCTGCCGCCTATTTCCATGCATGCAATCGCGGCAAACGCTCGATCACGGCCGATTTTCGCACGGATGAGGGGAGGGAACTTGTCCGCCGCCTTGTCACAGACGCGGATATCGTGATTGAAAACTTCAAGCTTGGCGGGCTTGAGAAATATGGCCTCGACTATGAAAGCCTGAAACGCATCAATCCGCGCCTGATCTATTGCTCGATTACCGGCTTTGGCCATGATGGCCCCTATGCGGCACGCGCCGGTTATGACTTCATGATTCAGGGCATGAGCGGCATCATGGATCTGACTGGCGAGCCAGATCGCGAGCCGCAAAAGATCGGTGTTGCCTTTGCCGATATCTTTACTGGCCTTTACAGCGTCATCGCCATTCAGGCCGCAGTCATCATGCGCGAACGCACCGGCAAGGGCCAGCATATTGATATGGCGCTGTTTGACTGCATGTCAGGGGTTCTGGCCAATCAGGCGATGAACTATCTGGCATCGGGCATATCACCAAAGCGCATGGGCAATGCCCACCCCAATATCGCGCCCTATCAGACTCTGCCCGTTTCCGATGGCCATTTCATCATTGCCTGCGGCAATGACGGCCAGTTTGCCAAACTCACCCAATTGCTCGGTGTGGCGGAACTGGCAGCGGATGAACGCTTTGCCACAAATTCGGCGCGCGTTGCCAATCGCAAGCATCTCACCGAACTGCTCGAAGCGCAGACCCGCAAGTGGAAGCGTGACGAACTGCTGGCTGAACTTGCACGACTGGGCGTACCAGCCGGGCCGATCAATACGGTCGCCGATGTCTTTGCCGATCCGCAATTCATCGCCCGCGGCATGAAGATTGAACCGCAGGGCGTGCCGGGCCTGCGCACGCCGATTCGCTTTTCGGATGCGGAACTCAAGATCGACCGTCGCTCGCCCAAACTGGGTGAACACAGCAAAGAGATTATGGCTGGCCTGAAATAGGCCCGCGCGCAGTCAAGTCATTCAAAGCGCCGTGCATGGGAACATGCGCGGCGCCTTCCTGTCTGCACTGATTTTTGGGGCAGGAAAAACGCATTTAGGACCGAATGCGAACGCAACGGCCTATCATCTTGAATTTTCTGGATTAAATCTCTTTGGAAAGAATGGTGCGGTCGAGAAGACTCGAACTTCCACGGGTTGCCCCACAGCGACCTCAACGCTGCGCGTCTACCAATTCCGCCACGACCGCCCGTGGTAGAAGCCGAATTGCTTCGGCGAGTGGGCATGTAGCAAATCGGTTCGGGCAGCACAAGCCCCATCTGCAAAGAAGATCAATCTTTTTGGAAAAGAATGTGAAAAAATTCGGCCAGGCATCGGCGTGAAAAAACAAAATCCCGGATTTGCGGGCTTTTTCAATAGGTTCGGCCTGACGGCGCTTGTGTTTTCAGCGCCCTCCTGCGGAGAAGATCAGGCCGTTGGGGCCGGAAGAACACAAAACACAATACGAATCGTGTTTCCGGTCTGCAAATCAGACAGCCCTGATTCCCAGCAGAATCAGAATCCGATCGTCTGCAACCGCCTGATGTCCTCAAGTCGCTTGGTTGCTTCCTGGTAGCCTGCATCAATGGCTTCTGCAGCAAGGTGAAAATCGGCAAGCCCGATATGGCCGACCATGGGCATGATGGAAACATCGGGCGGATCGCCCGCCATGCGTGCGCGCGAGATTCGATCCTGAATGATGTTGAAGGCTTCCATCATCACGCCGGTAATGCCAAGACGCTCTTCTTTCTCACTGCGTGCCGCACCGAGATTGGTTTCATCGCGCAAGGTTGAATGCTTGATCACGGCAGCGCGGCCGAACTGGTCATAATGCAGATTGACCGCCAGCACGAGCCGCTGCTCATAGGCGCGGCAGACCGAGACGGGTACCGGATTGACCAGCGCGCCATCAACCAGGACGCGCCCGTCCCAGCGTACCGGCTCAAACACGCCGGGCAGGGCGTAGGAAGCCCGCATCGCCTCAATGAGCGGCCCGCTCGACAGCCAGATTTCATGCCCCGTGCGCAGTTCCGTACACACTGCCACGAAAGGCCGGTCGAGATCTTCGATCTTTGTGCCATTCAGATGTTCGCGCAGACGCGCATCGAGTTTCATGCCGCCAAACAGGCCGCTGCCTCGCAAGGTAATATCAAGCAGATTGAACATGCGCCGGCGCGTCAGCCCACGCGCAAATTCCTCCAGCTCATCGAGCTTTCCTGCCAGATAGCAGCCGCCAACCAGCGCGCCAATGGAGGTGCCGGCAATCATTTCGATTTCAATACCTGCTTCATCGAGCGCACGCAGGACGCCAATGTGCGCCCAGCCGCGTGCAGCTCCCCCACCCAGCGCCAGTGCAATCCTGCGTGGCCGCGCTTCCGGCTTGGGCAGCTCCAGTATGGTCTGTGTGTCAGACCCCGCATCTGGCTTTTTTGCAGCCTTGTGTCTTGCGCCCCATGTCAGCATCACGGCATGTTCCTCCCACAAGTGCACCGTTCCGGTCAATCTGCAGATCGACCGGCGTAATGATACAGAATTCTTGTGGGAATGATGCTGTGCGAATTGCTACTTTATGGCAATAAGACGAAATGCGCAGCTGTCAGTTATCTGCTTCATCCGCGACGAGGTTGATATTGCCATTTGCGGCCGTCACCCTGCGATAGAAACAGGAACGGCGCTCTGTATGGCAGGTCGGACCATCGCCGGCCACGCGCACCTTCAGCCACAGTGCATCCTGATCGCAGTCTGTGCGTATTTCGACTACGCTTTGCAGATTGCCGGAGGTCTCGCCCTTCTTCCATAGCGTATTGCGCGAGCGCGACCAGTAATGGGCAATGCCGGTCTCAAGCGTCAGTCTGAGAGCTTCGGCATTCATGTGCGCGACCATCAGCAATTCACCATCGCGCGCATCGGTGACAACTGCGGTAATCAGGCCGGCCGCATCAAAGCGCGGCATGAAAATGCTGCCTTCTTCAACGGCCTTCTTGTCTTTGGGCTGGGCAGGAAAAATATCCATCGTGGCAATCCGGCAGATCAGGTGCGTATCATGGTCATGAAACGGGCCTGCAATTCAGGTTGTTCATTGAACGCGCCGGTGAAGGTGGTGGTCAGGGTGCTGGAACCCTGCTTCTGGATGCCACGCATCGCCATGCACATATGTTCTGCTTCAATGAGCACGGCAACGCCGCGCGGCTTGAGGATGCGCTGAATGCTGTTGGCAACTTGGGCGGTAATGCTTTCCTGCGTCTGCAGGCGGCGGGCAAAAATTTCAACCACGCGGGCAATTTTCGACAGACCGACCACCTTTCCATCCGGCAGATAGGCGACATGTGCCTTGCCAATGATCGGCACCATATGGTGTTCACAATGCGAGAAGAACGAAATATCGCGCACCAACACCAGATCATTATAGCCGGCAACTTCCTCGAATGTCGTGCCGAGAACATCTTCCGGATTTTCATGATAGCCGCTGAAGAGCTCGGAGTAAGCCTTGGCGACACGGCTTGGCGTATCGAGCAGCCCCTCCCGTTCCGGATCTTCGCCAATCCAGCGCAGCAGGGTGCGAACGGCAGCTTCTGCTTCCTCGCGGCTTGGGCGGGCCTGTTCATCAGTCACGCTTACAAACTTGTCAGCTCGCAGGCGAGACGAATTGTCATGATTGATGATACGAGCGTCCATCGTATTCTCCAGTAGTCTCCTTCACGGAGGAGACGAGTTGAACGGACAATACAGCGATAAGCTTGATAAGCGGACGTTGTATTGATCCTGCAGACCGGGCTGCCGGATTGAATATGCCCTTACACCACAGAATTACCCCCATGGTGTAACGGGCACTTAACTACTATATAGTTCTCAAATTTCAACTTCAAACAGGCGCGGGATGACATTTTCGTCATTTTCGGGGCTGGATCAGTGATTACCGATGATTGATGACATCTACAATCGCAAAATTCTGGCATTTGCCGGCAATCTCGGGCGCCTTGGCCACCTTGAGGATGCCGATGCCATTGCAACCAGACATTCAAAACTTTGCGGATCAAGGGTAACGGTTTACCTGAAGATGCAGAATGGCGTCGTCATTGATTTTGCCCACGAGGTAAAGGCCTGCGCGCTGGGGCAGGCATCATCATCGGTGATGGCAAACAACATCATTGGCGCAAGCGGGGAGGAGCTGAAAGCACTGCGGGATATCGTCACCCGCATGCTGAAGGAAAATGGCCCACCACCGGAAGGGCGCTTTGCCGACATGCGCTATTTCGAACCCGTGCGCGATTACAAGGCCAGACATGCCTCAACGTTGCTGACCTTTGAAGCGGTTGCCGATTGCGTGCGCCAGATCGAGGAAAAATCAAAGGTTGCCTGATGTGTTCCTGTGGTGAGAATCATGCCGAAAGGCCTCAGCAGCACAAAAGGCGCCATACGCGCAATTTTACCGACCCGTGGCGAAGGACTCCGGGGCGGCTGTTGGGCACTGCACTGATCCGGCTTTACCAGCTCACATTGTCATCCTTCATCGGCAATTCCTGCCGTCATCTGCCGACCTGTTCGGAATATGCCTATGAGGCGATCGCCCGCCATGGCCTGTGGAATGGCGGCTGGATGGGCCTTTTTCGCGTCATGCGCTGCGGCCCCCTGGGCACGCATGGTTTTGATCCTGTCCCACGCATCCTGCCAGCCCGCGCACGCTGGTATTTGCCCTGGCGTTTCTGGAATCTCACCCCGGACAGGCAGACCGGAGAAAATTAAAATATGGTCATTTATTGTTAAGGATATTTGTCTTTTATGCGGGAAAGACATGGTCAATTGCGACTTGCCATGATTGAGTCTCAATTGGACTCCATGTCGAATTCCCGGCTGGCGCAGATCCTGTGCCAGGAATGATCCAGAACGTCACGATTGAAGAGTGATCCTCCGACAGTTTCGGCTGTCTGGTGATTGCTTCCATATTGCGAGTTGAAATGCCCAAATCATCCTCACTGCTTCCGCTTTGCTTTGCCTCTCTGGCGTTGGGTGCGGTTGCCCTGACGACAACTGTCGCGCAGGCAAAGACATCGTGGGTTGTATTCGATGCCGATACCGGCCGGATACTGGGGCAGGAAGATGCCAATTTGCAGCGCGCCCCAGCCTCACTTGCCAAAATGATGACGCTTTATCTGGCCTTCGAGGCGCTCAAGACCGGCAAGCTTCACTGGGATGAGCCAATGCCGGTATCAAAGAATGCCGCCTCCAAGGTCAGGATGAAGCTTGGTCTGCGTCCCGGTTCGACCCTGACCGTGCGCGACGCCATCAACAGCATGATCGTCATTTCAGCCAATGATGCGGCAACCGTCATGGGCGAATATCTGGCCGGAACGGAAAAGGGTTTTGGCCGCCTGATGACACAGCGCGCCCGCAAGCTCGGCATGAAAAGCACGTTCTTCGTCAATCCATCCGGTCTGACCGCATCGCAGACGCAACTGACCACCGCGCGCGACATGGCTGTTCTTGGCATGGCATTGCGCCGCGATTTTCCGGAATATTACCATCTGTTCTCGCAGCGTTCGACCGAAGTGCAGGGCCGCCCGCTCAATGGCCATAACAATCTGATGTATCGCTATCAGGGCGTGGATGGCATCAAGACCGGCTATACGGATGTATCCGGTTACAATCTGGTGTCTTCCGCCATCCTGAACAACCGGCATCTCGTCGGCGTTGTGCTGGGGGCAGGTTCCTCGCGTGAACGCGACAACCAGATGGCCAAGCTTCTGACCAAATACAGCACCGAGACCGAAGGAACCGGCGAATTGCTGGCAACCGACAATCAGCCCGTTGCCTCGATCACCAGACAGGAAGCAGGGCAAGTCCCGATTGCAGCCATGCCCGCCGCACCGGTTGCCGCTGCGCATGTTCTGGCCCGTATCAGCGAAGGCGGTGAAGGAGCAGCCACTCTGGCTGCCGCAACAGAAACTCCCGTCCTGGCCTGGGCCAATCCGGGCAATGACGTCATGCCCGACGACTCGATCGAACAGGGCGATGGCGGCCTGCCGGTCGCAACCGGCCGTTCGGCCTGGCGCATTCAGGTTGGCGTTGCCAGCACCGAGGCAAAGGCAAGAAGCATGCAGGAAGCCTATGCGGATATCGTGCAGAAAATCGTTCCCGGCGCGAAGGGAGAAATCACGCAGCAGCGTGGCCGCAAGCGCCTGTTCAATGTGCGTTATTCCGGCCTGCGTGATCAACAGGCCGCAGCCAATGCCTGCAGCAAGCTGAAACAGCATGATATTGATTGCCTCCCGATCAAGGGCTGATCGCGTCGCTTGAGGCTTGCACCTATCAGTGTTGCCATTCCTTGCAATGCTTTACGGCGCGGCCAAAAGGGATTATGAGCAAGCCATCCGACACATTTGTGTTTTTACACGTCAAACCGTTGTCGAGCTTTCATTGCCGTTGGGTTTCGTGCCGTTGGTAATGTCGCTTTGAAATTGAACCACCCGCAATCGTTGGCGGGACTGGATGAGGTGAATAGAATGTCGAATACTGTCTCCATGCAATTTCCGGATGGTTCGGTGCGCGATTATGCAGCATCGATGACTGGTGCGGAACTGGCGGAATCCATTTCCAAATCGCTGGCCAAGAAGGCGGTTGCCTATGCCGTCGATGGTGTCGTGCGCGATCTTTCCGATCCGCTTGGTGCTTCCGGCAAGGTCGAGATCCTGACGCGCGATGATCCGCGCGCGCTGGAACTGATCCGTCATGACTGCGCCCACGTTCTGGCGGAAGCCGTGCAGGAACTTTTCCCCGGCACACAGGTTACCATCGGCCCAGTTATCGAAAACGGTTTCTATTACGACTTTGCGCGCAATGAGCCCTTCACGCCGGATGACCTGCCGGTCATTGAAAAGAAGATGCGTGAGATCATCCAGCGCAACAAGCCTTTCACCAAGGAAATCTGGTCGCGCGAAAAGGCAAAACAGGTTTTTGCCGAAAAGGGCGAGTCCTACAAGGTCGAACTGGTGGACGCCATTCCCGAAGGCCAGGACCTCAAGATCTATTATCAGGGTGACTGGTTTGATCTCTGCCGTGGCCCGCACATGGCCTCGACCGGCCAGATCGGCACGGCCTTCAAGCTGATGAAGGTTGCCGGCGCCTATTGGCGTGGTGATTCCAACAATCCGATGCTCACCCGCATTTACGGCACGGCTTTTGCCAATGAAAATGATCTTCAGGCCTATCTCAACATGCTTGAAGAGGCCGAAAAGCGCGACCATCGCCGCCTTGGCCGTGAAATGGATCTGTTCCATTTCCAGGAAGAAGGTCCGGGCGTCGTGTTCTGGCATGCCAAGGGCTGGAAAATGTTCCAGACACTGGTAAGCTATATGCGCCGCCGCCTCGACAGCCACGGCTATCAGGAAGTCAATGCGCCACAGGTGCTCGACAAGTCGCTGTGGGAGACGTCCGGCCACTGGGGCTGGTATCGTGACAATATGTTCAAGGTCACGGTCGCCTCGGATGACAATGAGGATGACCGCGTCTTCGCGCTGAAGCCGATGAACTGCCCGGGCCATGTGCAGATCTTCAAGCACGGCCTGAAGTCTTATCGCGACTTGCCAATCAAGCTTGCCGAATTCGGCAATGTCCACCGCTATGAGCCTTCGGGCGCGCTGCATGGCCTGATGCGCGTGCGCGGCTTCACGCAGGATGACGCCCATATTTTCTGCACAGACGAGCAGATGGCCGATGAATGCCTGCGCATCAACGACCTGATCCTGTCTGTCTACAAGGATTTCGGCTTCGAGGACATCACCATCAAGCTCTCGACCCGTCCGGACAAGCGTGTCGGTTCGGACGAGCTATGGGATCGCGCCGAAAGCGTGATGCTGAAGGTTCTGGAGCAGATCAAGGAAAAGTCGCCCAATATCAGGACCGGCATTCTGCCGGGCGAGGGGGCCTTCTACGGCCCGAAATTCGAATATACGCTAAAGGATGCCATTGGCCGTGAATGGCAGTGCGGTACGACGCAGGTCGATTTCAACCTGCCGGAACGTTTTGGCGCCTTCTATATCGATCATGAATCGGAAAAGCGCCAGCCGGTCATGATCCATCGCGCCATCTGCGGCTCGATGGAACGCTTCCTCGGCATTCTGATCGAGCACTTTGCCGGCCACATGCCGCTGTGGTTTGCGCCGGTTCAGGTCGTCATTGCCACGATCACATCGGATGCCGATGACTATGCCCGGGAAGCCGCAGCAAAACTGAAGGCCGCCGGTCTGCAGGTGACAACCGATCTGCGCAATGAAAAGATCAACTACAAGGTGCGCGAACATTCGCTGCAGAAGATTCCGGTCATTCTGGTCTGCGGCAAGCGCGAAGCGGAAGAAAAGACCGTCAACATGCGTCGTCTTGGCTCGCGCGATCAGGAATCGATGTCGCTTGATGAAGCCATCGCCCGCCTGACGCTGGAAGCAACGCCGCCAGATATTCTCCGCCTGAAGAATAATTTATGATCAATAAGCCCGCCTCTGGCGGGCTTTTTCTTATGATGTTATGTATTACTTAAACAGATGCCCGCATACTGAGGAAGAAACGGATGAGAAAACTTTGCATTTTTACAGCTTTTGCACTGTTTGCAACTCCTTCGCTCGCCGACGGTCTTTATGACCGCTGTATCAACCAATCGAACACCACCAATGCGGATTATGCCACCTGCGGAGCCCAGTGGCTGCAACGCGCAGACAACAAGCTCAATGAAGTCTGGAAAAAGGTTTACAGGCAGACCGACGGCGCAACCAAGAGCGATCTTCTCAATGAGCAGCGTTCCTGGAACAAGTTCAAGGAAGATTCGTGCAAATTCTACGCCAATGGTGACTGGGGACGTGAGGGGCAGGCGATCAATTTCCCGGCCTGCCGTGCCGCCATTATCGAGGCGCGCATCAAGGCCCTGCAGGATTATGGCAAGTTCTTTCAGGGACAATAAAGGGCAAGGCTCCCTTTCAAAATGCCCGTACTTGAGCCCATGAAAAAGCCCGCTTTCAGGCGGGCTTTTTCATGGAAAGCATCAACGGATCAGCTGCAGCCGCTTGTTGCACCACAGGTATCGCACTTGAGACAGGTGCCATTGCGCACCATGGTGAAATTCTGGCATTCCGAGCAGCTGTCGCCCGTATAACCCTGCATCATCGACTTCATGCGGCGGTCAGCTTCAAGCTGCTTGGCCACACTGGCCTCTGAGCGTGCGGACGCTGCATCCGCTGCCGCCTTGTCCGAGAACAGGTCGGTCGGCGATGGTTTTGCTTCCTGTACAGGCTCCTCATAATCCCGCTTGAAGGCGGTTGCGCCGTCGGTGACAAGGCCAATCGTGGCTGAACGATTTCCGGTCGATGAGGATTTCAGCGTCGTGACATTGGAAGCCTGCGGTGCCGAGCTGGTCGCGCTCTTGGCGTCGCTTACATTGGGCACCAGCGTCGGCTTGTAGCCGCGCGTCCAGCCGGTCGAAATCAGATTGGTCTTGCCTTCCTTGATACCCTTGCCCAGCGCCGTATTGGAGAAATCGCTGGTGTCGACATGGGCAAGGTCGTTGCGGCCAAGATAGGACACGGCCAGTTCACGGAATACATAGTCGATGATCGACGTCGCACTCTTAATGGCATCATTGCCGATCACGATGCCAGCCGGCTCGAACTTGGTGAAGGTAAAGGCCTCGACAAATTCCTCCAGCGGCACGCCATATTGCAGGCCGAGCGAGACGGCGATGGCAAAATTGTTCATCATTGCGCGGAAGGCAGCGCCTTCCTTATGCATATCGATGAAGATTTCACCGAGGCGACCATCGCCAAATTCGCCTGTGCGCAGGTAGACCTTGTGACCACCGACAATCGCCTTCTGGGTATAGCCCTGACGACGGTTCGGCAGCTTTTCGCGGCCATGTACGATCTTTTCCACGACCTTTTCAACGACACGTTCGGTAACCTGAACCGTACGTGCTGCAGCAGGCGCTTCAAGCAACGCATCCATCGCATCATCATCGTCATCATCGGCAATGAGCGAGGCATTGAGCGGCTGCGACAGCTTGGAACCATCGCGGTAAAGCGCATTGGCCTTCAGCGCCAGCTTCCAGGACAGCATATAGGCATTCTTGCAGTCCTCGACGGTCGCTTCATTCGGCATATTGATCGTCTTGGAGATCGCACCCGAAATGAACGGCTGGGCTGCCGCCATCATGCGGATATGGCTTTCAACCGAGAGATAACGTTTGCCGATCTTGCCGCACGGATTGGCGCAATCGAACACGGGATAGTGCTCTTCCTTGAGGTAAGGGGCGCCCTCCAGCGTCATGGCACCGCAAACATGGATATTGGCCGCTTCGATTTCCTGCTTGGAGAAGCCCAGCGCCGGCAGCATTTCAAACGAGAAATCGTTGAGCTGTTCGTCGGTCAGCTTCAGCACATCCTTGCAGAAGTCTTCGCCAAGCGTCCACTTATTGAAGGCAAACTTGATGTCGAAGGCACTCTTCAGCGCGGCATTGAGGGCCTCGATCTTCTCGTCAGTGAAGCCCTTTGCCTTGAGCGTGGTCGGATTGATGCCCGGTGCCTGATTGATATTGCCATGGCCGACCGCATAGGCTTCGATCTCGGCAATCTGGTTTTCCGGATAGCCGAGTGTGCGCAGGGCTTCCGGAACAGCGCGATTGATGATCTTGAAATAGCCGCCACCGGCAAGCTTCTTGAACTTCACCAGGGCAAAATCCGGCTCGATACCGGTCGTATCGCAGTCCATGACCAGGCCGATCGTGCCGGTCGGGGCAATAACGGTGGCCTGTGCGTTGCGGTAGCCGTATTTTTCACCAAGCTCCAGCGCCTTGTCCCAGGCCGCGCGGGCGCGCTCAATCAGCTTCTGGTCAGGGCAGTCGGCCGCAACCAGCGCAACCGGATTGACCGACAGGCCTTCATAACCCTGCGTTTCGCCATAGGCCGCACGGCGATGGTTGCGGATGACGCGCAGCATATGCTGGGCATTCGGCTCATAGCCCGGGAAAGCGCCCAGTTCCTTCGCCATTTCCGCCGAGGTTGCATAGGCAACACCCGTCATGATTGCCGTCAGTGCACCGCAAAGCGCACGCCCCTTGTCGGAGTCATACGGAATGCCGGAGGTCATCAGCAAGCCGCCAATATTGGCATAGCCAAGGCCGAGCGTGCGATATTCATAGGAAAGACGGGCGATTTCCTTGGACGGGAATTGCGCCATCATCACCGAAATTTCCAGCACGATCGTCCACAGGCGTGCCGTATGCTCAAAGGCGTCGATATCGATCGAGCCATCCTTGTTGCGATAGCTCAGCAGGTTGATCGAGGCCAGATTGCAGGCCGTGTCATCAAGGAACATGTATTCCGAGCACGGATTGGAGGCGCGAATCGGACCTGCAGCAGGGCAGGTGTGCCAATCATTCATCGTCGTGTTGAAATGCAGGCCCGGATCAGCCGATGCCCATGCGGCATAGCCGATCTTTTCCCAGAGATCGCGCGCCTTGAGCGTCTTCATGACCTTGCCGTCGCGCCGCGCGGTGAGATGCCACTCGCCATCATTTTCAACCGCACGCAGGAACTCATCCTTCACCGAGACCGAATTGTTGGAATTCTGGCCGGAAACGGTGAGATAGGCTTCCGAATCCCAGTCGGTGTCATAGGTCTTGAACTCGATGTCCTTGTAACCCTGACGCGCGAACTGAATGACGCGCTTGATATAGTTTTCAGGAACCTGATTTTTCTTGGCAGCCTTGATTTCGCGCTTCAGCGCCGGATTCTTGTTCGGATCAAAGCAGTCATCATTGTCCGCCTCGCAATTGACGCAGGCCTTCATGATGGCCGTCAGATGCTGCTTGACGATCTTCGAGCCGGTGACGAGAGCGGCAACCTTCTGCTCTTCCTTCACCTTCCAGTCGATATATTCCTCGATGTCCGGATGATCGATATCGACCACCACCATCTTGGCCGCGCGGCGCGTCGTGCCGCCCGACTTGATTGCGCCAGCAGCCCGGTCGCCAATCTTCAGGAAGCTCATCAGGCCGGAAGAACGGCCGCCGCCGGAAAGCTTTTCGCCTTCGCCGCGCACCTGGCTGAAATTTGAACCCGTGCCCGAACCATATTTGAACAGGCGCGCTTCGCGCACCCACAGATCCATGATGCCGCCTTCATTGACCAGATCGTCGGCAACAGACTGGATGAAGCAGGCATGCGGCTGCGGATGCTCATAAGCGGATTTGGACTTGGTCAGCTTGCCGGTCTGCCAGTCAACATAGTAGTGCCCCTGACCAGGGCCATCAATGCCATAGGCCCAGTGCAGACCCGTATTGAACCATTGCGGGCTGTTTGGCGCCACGCGCTGGGTCGCCAGCATATAGGCAAGCTCGTCGCGGAAGGCGAGGGCATCGGCCTCGGTATCGAAATAGCCGCCCTTCCAGCCCCAATAGGTCCAGGTACCGGCCAGACGATCGAAAACCTGGCAGGCATCGGTCTCACCACCATAGCGCTCATTTTCTGGCAGCTTCGCCAGCTCTTCCTCATCAGGCACCGAGCGCCACAACCAGGACGGAACGCCTTTTTCCTCAACCTTCTTCAGGCGCGCGGGCACACCGGCTTTGCGGAAATATTTCTGCGCCAGAATGTCAGCCGCAACCTGGCTGAACTGTGCCGGCACATTGATATTTTCCTGACGGAACACGACAGACCCATCGGGATTCTTGATCTCGCTAACTGCAGTGCGGAACGCGATATCCGCGTAAGCCGACTGATTCTCTTTCGTAAAGCGACGTTCGATCTTCATCTGTCCCATCCAAACCGTTCTATATATAGTAGCACGGACATGCCCGCCACAAAGCTTGCGCAAAGGCCCACCATACTACCCGCCCCGACCGCAAAAACGATCATGAAAAAGGGGCCGACATGAGATGTTGCCCCTGTAATCCCTCTCTACCTTTGCCGGATCAGCCGAAAGCCCTGGTGCAGCAGATTTCACATGTTCCACACCATTTGTCCTGGCGATCAGTATCAGCAGAATGGGCATACTCTATCTTGTAAGCAAGATGTCTGTAAATACTAAATCTTGCGTTAACGCAGCGTTTTTTGTTAGCCCGCCGTTTTACATCAGACGCTCATCCGGCAACGAAAACCCATGGGCTTGTTGCACGCATTTTCGTGCAAAAACCCGATGAATACCCATATATCCGTGAAACCAACTGGCGGAGAAACTAACGCCACCCCACTTACGCAACGCTCAGGATATAAATAGACAGATCCCCAACGTCGTCAAGCAATTCACCGGCACAATCCGCACCACGCTAGATATAGATGGGGAGTATTAGAGACCTGTGTGGATAATGGGGAGAAGTGGGCTTTTTATAATGACAGCCAAATAATCAAAAAAATCCATGTTTTCCGGCCTTGCATGCCGCAAGCCACGCTTCAGTCACGAAAGGGGAAGGCACGGGGCATGTGGCGGCAAAACATGGGGTGGGCGAGGGAGACCCAGCGGCCGTCACTCGGCCGCCAGTCTCAGATCCGAATCACCAAAGCGGCACAGAATCTCTTTCAGCTCAGCCTCATCCACCCGCGCGGCAGCTTCCCTGGGTGACACCCATTCAAAACTGCGCTGTGCCCGTTCCGGCCAATCCTTTGCCTGCGACCCGAACAGCACGGCAAAGACTGCAACCGTAAACTGGTTGATACGTTCCGGCGGAAGATCGAACTTGCTGTAATTGTAGCTGCCGATGGGCTGATCACACACTTGCCCGCGAATGCCGGCTTCCTCATAGGCCTCCTGCAGGGCAGCTTCTGCCAGCGTACGGCCAGCCATCGGCCAGCCTTTCGGGATGATCCAGCGCCCCGTGCCACGGCTGGTGATCACCAGAACCTGCGGCTTGCCCTGATCAAATCGGTGAACGAGAGCGGCAACCTGCTGCAGACGGCCTGCAGGCGTCAGAATGCGCTTTCCTGTTGCAACCGATTGTAGAGATTGGCGCTTCACCGAATTATTCCCTCATTATTTTTATTGAGCATGATGATGGAACGATTCGCGAAAATGACAACTGCCTGAATATGCAAATGCCCATTGCAACACCAATTCTCATCGGTGATACGCACGGAAGGCCTGACAGCCGGATTTCCAGATCGTTATTGCAAGCCCAACCCGAGCTGAAAGGTCCGGGCTTTCTGGCGCATGCCCAATGCTTGCCCCCAGGCAGAGAGGCACCAAACTTGGAGGTACCAAACTTGCGCGGCTGTCCACGTTACAATGCGATTGCGGCAGAAATGGACCGCCATCGCAAGGAATGTCATCGCAATTTACATTTCATGTGATTTATGAGCGCTTGCCGTGCGCAATCGGCTCCTGATAGGTGAAACCCATATCCCAGGGAAAATAGATCCACGTATCCTGCGAGACTTCCGTTATGAAAGTATCAACCAGGGGGCGGCCCTTCGGCTTGGCATAAACCGTGGCAAAATGCGCCCTGGGCATCATGGCGCGCACGATCGAGGCCGTCTTGCCGGTATCTGTCAGATCATCGACAACGAGAATGCCTTCGCCTTCATTTTCGAGCAGAGACTCGGTCACCCCCTTGAGTACCTTCATTTCGCCTTGGGACGTATAGTCATGATAGGAGGCAACGCAGACGGTTTCGATCATGCGGATGCCAAGCTCACGGCAGATGATGGCAGCCGGAACCAGCCCACCGCGCGTGATCGCAACGATTGCCCGCCATTCACGATCCATCCCTGCGATTCGCCAGGCAAGGGCGCGGGCGTCTCGGTGAAACTGATCCCAGGAAACAGGGAAGGCTTTGTCAGGCAAAGACATTGAAAAGCTCCGGTAAAGACCCACGACCGTGGATCAGGACAAATGAAGATGCGTTCATGTGAATGGTTTTGTTTGTGATAAACGCAATTTTCTCATCATGGCAAGAGCGATGCATCCCGCCCCTGGTTTCAGCGCGAAAACAGGGTCGGAATGGCCAATGAGCTAAGCATGGCACGCGTCACGCCGCCAAAGAACAGCTCGCGCAGACGCGAATGGCTGAAAGCGCCAAGAACCAGCAGATCCATGCGCTGGGCAAGCAGATAGTCCCGCATCACGCTGTGCGCCGCCTTGCCATGCGAGGTCAGCAACACGAGTTTGGCATCAACGCCATGACGGCCAAGCGTCGCCACCAGATCCTGCGCGACATCGTTGGAATTTTCATCGTCATTTTCCGGCGGATCGATCCAGACGATTTCCGTACTCTCGGCCTTTTCCATGAAAGGCAACGCATCAAGGGCCGCACGAGACGCCTCGCGCTTGCCGTTGAAGGCAACCAGAATCCGGTCAAAGGACTGCACATCCAGTGCTGGCGCATAGGGCACGAGCAGAACCGGACAGCTGGCATGAAACACAATGGTTTCCGCCGTTTCATCATTTGTACCCGGATCATCCGGATCAGGCTGGCCAGCCACGAGCAGCTCGGCACCAAGACAGGAAGCAATGACGCCATCGGCAGCCGTACCCGTCTCGGAACGGACAATGCGGAATTCATGCTTGACACCCATGGCGCTGATGCCGGCTTCAAACAGCTGCTTCAGATTTTCACTGCGCTCCTTATGCTGTTTGTCGTGCATCTCGAACATGCCCGGATCGACAAACCCGTTCGGCTCGGCATAGGCAATCGGCGAGGGAATGGAATAAAGCCCGGTGCAATGCAGGTCGGGAAATGTCTTTACAAGCAGCTCAACGGTCGCCATCACGCGTTTCAGCTCAGCTTCACTGCGCATATAGGCCATCACGGTCTTGAAGGTCATGATCGTCTACTCCCTCTGAAGCCTGTTTCCTGCTGCCCCCTATATCAGATGAGGATAGCACAGAAATTGCAAGCCGTGATTAGTCCATTCGAGAGAGCAGACACTTGAAATGACAGGGGCCTTGCGGCGCATGCAACGCTGTTCCTGCACCGTTCCGGGAAAAGCGGGAACGGTTTCCCGTCCGGAACTGCGAAAAACAATGGGGTAGGGCAATCGGCGTTTCCGGAAAAATCTGAATTGCTAGCGCGCGCCTGCCTGCGTCAGATCCGCGATCATCGCTTCAATGGCACTGATCGCCATATCAATCTTGTCCATTTCGCGCCCGCGCACGACCAGTTCGGTACTGAAACGGCCATCCTCAAACTTCGGATAGGAGCCGATGACCGTTTCGAGATTTTTCTTCTGGATTGCCGCCAGCCGCTCGCCAATGACGCCTTCGCCAAAATGGCAGCGCACGGATTTCGACAGGACCTTGCTGCCCGTCCGCAAGGTCGGCAGGACATTGTCCACCATGGCCTGAAACACGGAGGGTACGCCGGCCATCACATAGACATTGCCGATCTGAAAACCCGGCGCCGTGGAGACGGGATTGTCAATATGAACAGAACCCTGCGGCATCCGTGCCATGCGCCTGCGCGACGGCGTGAACTCCAGACCGCGACGCGCATAATTGTCTGCCAGAAGCTGCAGCGCCTTTTCATCGTAGACACAAGGCACACCAAAGGCTTTCGCGATGGCATCGGCCGTAATGTCGTCATGGGTCGGTCCGATGCCGCCGGAGGTGAAAACATAATCATATTTGCTGCGCAAGGCATTGACGGCAGCAACGATCGCCTCCTCATCGTCGCCGACAATGCGCACTTCCTTCAGATCAATGCCTGCCGCCGTCAGCATGTCGGCGAGATGGCCGATATTCCTGTCCTTGGTGCGGCCCGACAGAAGCTCGTCACCAATGGCCAGCATGGCTGCTGTGACTGTCTGTGGAGAATTCTGATTCATGACCGCCCTCAAACTGCTCATTATGATGCGCCTGGTTTACGCAGAAATATCGCATTCCGCCAGACCGGATTTGCATGGGGACATGCATGCGCTGTTGTACAAGGCTGGAACAGGCAGGAAGGGTGGTGCGGTCGGCGGGACTTGAACCCGCAAGCCTGAAAGGCGACGGATTTTAAGTCCGTTGCGTATACCAGTTTCGCCACGACCGCGTCATTGACGTTTCTATGTCACGATTTGCATCGCAAATTCAATGGGGCAAGCATCAGTTTTCTACAACTGCTCATACCGACAGGCATATTTTGCCGGCCACGCGAAACAGCTTCTGGCTTATTATCATTGTATTTGCTTGTAATTTCAAAATGACTGATAGAAACATGCAACCACTGTCTGCCCAGAACCTGCCACAGGGCATCAGACATGCTTTTTCTTGTCCGGCTTTTCTGCTAGGCGAGCCTCATGAAAATTGCACCGGTTTTCAGATTTCTGGACCAGTGCCAAAAGCCGGAGCGATCAAACCGATCAATTGTCTCAGGCCGATTGCCTTGCCTCGGAAACAAGACCTTGTGGCAAGGACTTATTGCGGAAAGCCAGATCAATGAGTTCATTCATCAAATCCGTTGTTGCAGCCGAAGACGCCATGCGCGCCCTGTTTGCCGAAACACCATTGCAGCGCAATGATTTCCTGTCGCGCAAATACGGCGCAGAAATCTGGCTCAAGCGCGAGGATCTCACCCCGGTGCGCTCGTACAAGATTCGCGGTGCCTTCAACTTCATTTCCCGAGCGGTACGGAATGCCGGCCCGGAAACGGTCTTTGTCTGCGCCTCGGCCGGCAACCATGCCCAGGGCTTTGCCTATGTCTGCCGCCATTTCGAGCGCAAGGGCGTGGTCTTCATGCCGGTAACCACGCCGCAGCAGAAGATCGACAAGACACGCGCCTTTGGCGGCGATTTCATCGAAATCCGTCTCATCGGCGATACGTTCGACGTCAGCTATGCTGCCTCGCAGGAATTTGCCGAAAACAATCACGGTCTCATGGTACCGCCATTTGACCATCCGCGCATCATAGAAGGGCAGGCGACCGTGGCGCTTGAAATCGAGCGTCAGCTTGCCGGAAAAACGCCCGATCTCATCATCCTGCCCGTAGGCGGCGGCGGGCTGTCCGGCGGTGTGGCGCAATATATTGGTGATCTTGGCTGGAAGACCAGCTTTCGCTTTGTCGAACCCAGAGGCGCGGCCAGCCTCAAGGGCAGTCTCGAAGCAGGCAAGCGCATCAAGCTGGCTCATGTCGACAATTTTGTCGACGGCGCTGCCGTGGCGCAGATCGGCGCAGAAAATTTCAGGATTCTCAAACACTTTCCGGAAGATTCTGTCATATTGGTTCCGGAAAATCGCCTCTGCGCGACCATTGTTGAAATGCTCAATGTCGAAGGCGTGGTGCTGGAACCAGCCGGCGCACTTGGCATCGACGCGCTCAAGGATTTCAAGAAGAGCGAAATCAGGGGCAAGCGTATCGTGATTGTTGTCTCAGGCGGCAATTTCGATTTCGAACGCCTGCCAGATGTACGCGAAAGGGCGCTGCGCTTCGAAGGCCTGAAAAAATATTTCATCTTCCGCTTTCCGCAGCGTCCGGGTGCCCTGCGTTCCTTCCTGGACCTGCTTGGACCGGATGATGACATTGCCCGTTTTGAATATCTGAAAAAATCGGCACGCAATTTCGGCTCGGTGCTGATTGGCATCGAAACCAAGGATGCCGCCAATTTCAAAACCCTGGAAAAGAAATTCGCCGAGGCAGGCTGGTCTTATCAGGACATTACCGACAATCAGGTTCTGGCGGATTTCATCATCTGACGCGGACCAATCTTTGACACGGACGGATGTCCATGGAAACCATTGTGGGAGGTTAGACCTCCCACAATGATTATAGCGGGCATTCAAATTGTAGCAAATACATCAGGCTTGTGATGTTATCGCCCGCTATTTTAGGCATTAGCGAAAGATGCCACCGAAAATTCCATTCAGATAGCCCGTTACGATAATATCACCAATATAATGCAGCAAACGAAATACCATTTTAATTCACCATTCCATGAAAATGAGAGTTGCGCCGTGCCAATACCATATATGAACGAAATCAAATACCACCATATATTGCCATCATAAAATAAAGAATATAATTATTTATATTAATATGAAAATAAACTGAAATGAAATACAAATGACATTAAAAATTCATCATGAAAAAATGTTTTACTTTATTTGACCACAAAGGTACCGGCAATTTGTTTTACCATTTTCTGCCTGCAAGATGAGTCATCATCTTCTGACAGGCTACGTCATGGCTTGATATAATGATTTGCATTTTCGCGCGAATGGGGCCATAAGCAACACTGGCGCATGGGCCGGGCACCACGATCTGGCTTTCCCTGGATGGACTTGTTGCGTCTTGCCGCAGCCGCAATTGGCCTGCGGGGCCTGACAGGATCAGGCACGGCAGCGCAAGTCGTCCGGGTTGAATTTTGGGCGTCATGTCGTTTCATAATTGAAATTTTTGGTCAGGTTGCGCCTGATCACCATATGTCGCGCCATGTCATGCATGGTGCTGAAAGAGATTGAATTGACTATAGAAAAAACCAACGGTTTTGCCACGCTGGGCATTACGGGCATTCTTCTGAAGGCGCTTGATGCCATCGGCATGATTGAACCCAAGCCGATCCAGATTGAAGCCATACCGCCGCAGCTTGAGGGGCGGGATATTCTGGGCATTGCCCAGACCGGCTCCGGCAAGACGGCAGCCTTCAGTCTGCCAATCCTGCAAAAGATCATCGGGCTCGGCGACAGGCGTCCGGCAAAAAGCGCGCGCGCACTCATTCTTGCACCGACCCGCGAGCTTGCCGTCCAGATCGAACAGACCATCCGCAACCTGTCGAAAAATGCCCATATTTCAACCGCGCTTGTGCTGGGCGGTGTCTCCAAGCTGACACAGATCAAGCGCATCGCCCCAGGCGTTGACGTGCTGATTGCCACGCCAGGGCGTCTGACCGACCTCATGCGCGAAGGTCATGTTGATCTGTCGCATACGCGATGGCTTGTGCTGGATGAAGCCGACCGCATGCTTGACATGGGCTTTATCCATGACGTCAAGCGCATTGCCAAGGCGACCAGAGCCGAACGCCAGACTGCGCTGTTTTCAGCCACCATGCCCAAGGAAATCGCCGCCCTGGCCGAACGGCTTCTGCGTGATCCCGTGCGCATCGAGGTCGCACCACAGGGAACCACGGCGGCTGAAATCAGCCAGGTCGTGCATCCAGTGCCCACCCGTGAAAAACGCCGTCTTCTCTCCGCCATGCTCACCAACCCGGACATGCAGTCGGTGATTGTCTTTACCCGCACCAAGCATGGCGCAGATGCAGTCGTGCGCCATCTGGAGCGCGATGGCTATCAGGTCGCAGCCATCCACGGCAACAAGTCGCAAAATGCCCGCCAACGCGCCTTGAATGGTTTTCGCGATGGCACGCTGCGCATTCTGGTTGCAACCGACATTGCTGCACGCGGCATTGACGTGCCGGGCATCAGCCATGTGGTCAATTACGACCTGCCGGATGAACCGGAAACCTACGTCCACCGCATCGGTCGCACCGGCCGCAATGGCGCAAGCGGTGCGTCGATCACGCTTTATGATCCGGCAACCGAAGAAGCCAAGTTTCATGCCGTGGAGCGGGTCACGCGCAGCAAGCTTCCCGTATGCGAAGCACCCATCAAGCTTGCACCAGCCCCCGCAGCCAGACCCGCAAGCACGCAAGCCAGAACAGGCGAGCCGGCACAGCATCGCCGTGGCGGTCTATCGCAGCCAGGCAAAAATCGCCGTCCTGCCCGGAAATCGGGCGAACAACGTGTGTCGTCTCAAGCCCCCAGCATAGCCGCCGCCAAGGCAAAACGACCGTACCGGCGCAAACGCCGCTCTGGCGGCAACCAGACCGCAGCCTGAGCGGACTTTGGAAACACATTTGCCGAAATCCGCCTTTTCAGGGCGGATTTTCTTTTTAAAACTACATATTGGAAAACGGATTGCCCGTTTGCCGGGAATAATATTCCACAGTTGCTTGAAGGGCAGGGGCCTTGCTCCTAATTTGCGCAGCAAAGAGAAAGGATAGCAGCCATGCTCAATTCGGTGCTCGAAGCCATCGGCAATACCCCATTGATCCGCCTGAAAAAAGCGTCGGAAATCACCGGCTGCGACATTTATGGCAAGGCGGAATTTCTCAATCCGGGGCAGTCAGTCAAGGATCGTGCCGCTCTTTCGATCATTCGCGACGCGGAAAAGCGTGGGGACTTGCGTCCGGGCGGCATCATTGTGGAGGGCACGGCCGGCAATACAGGCATTGGCCTGACCCTGGTTGCCAAGGCGCTGGGCTATCGCACGGTCATTGTCATTCCCGAAACGCAGAGCCAGGAAAAGAAGGATGCGCTGCGCCTGCTTGGCGCCGAACTTCTGGAAGTGCCTGCCGCCCCATACAGGAACCCGAACAATTACATCCGCATTTCCGGCCGTCTGGCTGAGCGATTGGCCAGGACCGATCCCAATGGTGCGATCTGGGCCAACCAGTTCGACAATACGGCCAATCGTGACGCGCATATTGCCACCACATCACAGGAAATCTGGCGCGACACCAATGGCAGAATCGATGGTTTTGTTGCAGCCGTCGGCTCTGGCGGCACGCTGGTTGGCACCTCCATCGGCCTGAAGGCGCACAATCCGGATATCAAGATTGCTCTGGCTGATCCTCATGGTGCAGCGCTTTATTCCTACTACACCACGGGCGAGCTCAAGTCAGAGGGCGATTCGATCACTGAAGGCATCGGGCAGGGGCGCATTACCGCCAATCTCGAAGGCTTCAGACCAGACTTTGCCTATCGCATTTCCGATGCCGAAGCGCTCGAAGTGATCTTCGATCTGGTCGAGCATGAGGGACTTTGCCTTGGTGGCTCCACCGGCATCAATGTTGCCGGCGCAATCCGTCTGGCAAAAGATCTGGGACCCGGCCATACAATTGTGACAGTGCTTGCCGATTATGGTAATCGATACCAGTCCAAGCTGTTCAATCCGACCTTCCTGCGCGGAAAGAACCTGCCGGTTCCTGCCTGGCTGGAAAAGAAGACAGAAATAGAAATACCGTTTGAGGCGTGACATGACATTTGAAACCGAAGCCCTTTTCCGTGACAATTCTTATCTGAAAGAAGCGGAGGGCACGGTTGTGGCCATGACGGATTCGGGCGGGATCATCCTTGATCGGACGATCTTTTACGCCACCTCTGGCGGCCAGCCGGGCGATACCGGCTATCTTGAACGCGCAGATGGCTCCCGCATCGCCATTGCGGGGACTGTGACCGGCGAAAACAAGAACGAAATCATCCATCTTCCCGCCGAAGGAGCCATCCTGCCCGAAATCGGCGAAAGACTGGCGCTCCATATTGACTGGGAGCGCCGGCTGAAACTGATGCGCATGCACACTGCCTGCCATTTGCTTTCCGTCGTCTGCCCATTTCCGATTACCGGCGCTGCAGTCGGCGAGGAGGAAAGCCGGGTTGACTTTGACCTGCCAGACCCAAGCTATACCAGGGAGATGGTGACAGAAAAACTGATGGAGCTGGTCAATGCCGATGCCCCGGTTGCCATCAAGTGGATCAGTGACGAGGAGTTCCTCGCCAATCCGGACATTGTGAAGTCGAAGAATGTCCGCCCGCCGGTCGGCTCAGGGCGCATTCGCCTTGTCCTCATCGGTGAAAATGGCGCAATCGACTCACAGCCCTGCGGCGGCACGCATGTGGCCAGCACCGGCGAGGTAGGCGCAATCCACATCGGCAAGATTGAAAAAAAGGGCAGGGAAAACCGTCGTTTCCGTATTCGCTTCGGTAACCTGCCGCAATAAGATCAGGAAATGGACGGAATACCATAAGGAGCAGGCCCGTGGTTGAGAAAAGCGCTTATGTCGTCTCCCGTGACTGGTTGAAGGAACGTCTTGGCAAGCCGGGGCTCGCGATTGTAGATGCGTCCTGGTACCTGCCTGCCGCAGGCCGCAATGGCCGCGCGGAATATCAGGCAAGCCACATTCCCGGTGCGGTTTTCTTTGACCAGGATCTGATTGCCGACAAGGAGGCAGGCCTGCCGCATACGCTGCCCTCGCCAGCCCTGTTTGCCCGCCATGTCGGCTCCATGGGCATCAGTGCCAAGGATACGATCGTCGTCTATGACGGGCCGGGCCTGTTTTCTGCCCCACGCGTGTGGTGGATGTTCCGTATCATGGGGGCAAAGGAGGTCTATGTGCTTGATGGCGGTTTTGATGGCTGGAAAAAGGCTGGCTATCCTGTCACTTCCGCACCGACGAAAATTGCCCCGTCACTCTTTGTTCCATCCTTTGATGAACAGGCTGTCGTTTCCTTGGACGAAATGCGCAAGATCGTTGACGAGCGCAGCGCCCAGATTGCCGATGCCCGTTCTGCAGGCCGTTTCACCGGGCAGGAACCCGAACCGCGTCCCGGCATGCGCTCGGGGCACATGCCGGGCGCACGCAATGTCCCGGTCACACTGCTGTCGGAAAATGGCGAGCTCAAGGATCTCGATTCCCTGCGCAAGATATTTGCCGAAGCCGGCATTGATCTCGGCAAGCCTGTCGTCACAAGCTGCGGCTCTGGCGTCACGGCTGCTGCGATCACACTTGCCCTCACATCGCTTGGACATAAGGCAAATCGCCTCTATGATGGCTCATGGAGCGAATGGGGCAGCAAACAGGATACCCCAGTCGTCACAGGAGAAGCGGAATAGGGCATGGCTGAAACGGCTGGACGCATCTTGCACACCAGGGTAACGCGTCTGGAAATGACACAACGCCCGACATTCACCCCGCCAGTGCCTGTCGGCATGCGTCTGGCCATCATGCGGGCAACAAACACGCCCGTTCACTTCTACCGCTATCTCTATGAGCAGGTCGGCCGGCCACATCACTGGACCATGCGGCGCCTGCAAAGCGATGAAGAACTGGTCAGAGCCATCCATGCCGAGACATGCGAGATCCATATTCTCTATGTCGATGGCTGCCCGGTCGGTTTTGCTGAAACCGATTATGCCGTACCACATCAGGCAGAAATCCTCCATTTCGGCCTGATGTGTGACTATCAGGGACGGGGACTGGGCAAATTCTTCCTGCATGAAACCGTCTCGGCCGCGTGGTTGAAGGATCCGCAGAAAATCATCATTCAGACCAATACGCTGGACAGCCCACGCGCGTTGCAGCTTTACCAGAAAATGGGATTTTCCCCTGTAAGCTGGTCGGAAGAAACCGTCATTGCCTGGGACTGATGGAAGCCCGTGAAAATCATCCTGCAATCGCAATTAAAATGAACTTGCGCCGGAATTGGCGTCAATTGGCATATCGCACACGCTCCTGCCGCTCCAGCCTGCCTGTAGAATCCTCTTGATGATCGAAGATCACACAATTGCGCCCGGCTGATTTGGCCTTGTACAGACATCGGTCGGCACGGCGCAGAACTTGTGAGTTGGTTTCCCCGCTGAATGCCTGACTGGCACCAATGCTGATCGTCATTCTATAGTTTTCATGCTCAGATATGATGAGCGGGATTCTTTCCACCTCGGCGCATAAATGCCGGGCAAACTGATAGCCATCATCTGCATCGGCATGGGGAATGTAAATGCAGAATTCCTCACCGCCCACCCGGCCGACAATGCCATTCTTGTTGGTATAGTTCTGCAAGATAAAGGCTATATGCCGCAGCGCACGATCACCCACTGCATGGCCATAGGTGTCATTGATCCTCTTGAAATGATCAACATCTATCGCCAGCAGGACACCTTCCTCCACCTCTGCTCGCGCATTGCGCATCATGTTGAAGAAGCTTTCCCGATTGAGCACCCCCGTCATCTGATCAATGCGCGAGCGCTCCTGCAACTCGCTATAGACAATCTGCAAATGTTCATAGGAACGTTTGAGCCTGTTCTGCAGAATGAACAGATAGGTCATGACAGGGCAGGCCGTCACAACCGGCACGGCAACACAAAGCATAAGCACGATGCGATCGACCGTCCCCCCCATCCACATCAGGAGAACCCATATGATGGCGGTCGATGTAGCCATAACACAACCAGTACTGATGAAAGCCCAAAGCATGGCCGATTTCATTTGCAATCCCCCACAATTAGAGCCCGACCGAAAATTAAGTTGAGCGATTTCAGTAGTTTATGATTCTCTATGTTT
>NZ_JBHSEL010000052.1:0-94544 GCF_042653845.1 Daeguia caeni
GTCACAAGCTTGGATGCTCATCTCCTCAATCAGGCGAATGACGAGGCGTATCGCAAAAATGAAATTTTGAGTCGGGCTCTAAGGAAAATAAACCCTGTACAACATATTCATGCAATCTGTTTTACGGTTCTTCTATCAGCGTTGCGTAACAGACCGTCGCAACGCAGTCCCTTGTCATCAAATCGTGTTACCGGTGCGGAAACTTCGCCAGACCGAGCCATCCGAATAGGCCATTTCTGCGCCGGACGACGAATCAGTGATGAAGATGATTGCCCCTGCGCCATGGCTTGAAGCCGAAGGTTTGGTCGCAACCGTATAGCTGGCCGGCCTGATCGGTCCGTTGACATGCAGGCAGGTCTGCGGCCAGATTCCGCCGATCGCCACATTGCCAGTTGCGTGGTCAATCTTGATTGCCTCGCGCCATGTGCCAGAATTGTCGCTCACCTTGATGCTGAAATCATTGCTGCCATTGAGCCCCATTTCCGCAAAACCGACCCAGTTGGTCTGGTAGAGAAAACTGGTGGTGGCGCTTGCTGTCTGTTTGTTGACCTTGATCTGATGGCCACTGCCTGCATGATTGAACAGGCTGGCAGCCGCAGACAGGGCAAAGCGGTTGACCGAATCTGGCGTGGTGTTGACACCCAGCATGTCGGGCGTCAGCGTGCTAGGCAAGGTATAGGCAGTGTCATTCCAGTTCGTGCCATCGAACAGGCGCAGCTTGGCTTCATCTTCGACATAGGCAAGCCATCCACTGGCCGGCGTGATGAACAGCCAGCCGCCATCGATGAAGCAGGCGATGTCGCCAGAATGTCCAACCCAGTCACCCGTAGCCGCGGCAGCAACAATATAGCGGCTGCCTTCGTCCGGCGTGGCAGGCGGTTCTTCCAGCGTGCGCGACAGCACGCGCAACTGGATGACCGCATCCAGAATGCGCAAGGCCTCATTATGCGTGACATGCTTTTGCGCCTGACTTGGCAGGATGAAAGGAAGATTGAGGTTTGGGGTCTGATCCATGCTTGGCTCCTTGCAAATGATGCAAGAAGCCTAACTGCGGCGGCAAGGGCGGGGATAAGTCAGCTGCCGCGATAGGTCGAATAGGACCAGGGACTGACCAAAAGCGGCACATGGTAATTGGCCGCAGCGTCAGCAATCGCAAAACGGATCGGGATCAGATCCAGAAAAGGCGGATCAGCCTGTTCCGCATCGCGCCCGACAAAATATTCCGCAACATGGAAATGCAGCTCATAGGTACCGACCACCATGGCAGCCCCCTCCAGCAATGGCGCATCGGTTCGCCCGTCGAGATTGGTGACGGCGCGTTGCAGCAGATCCAGCGTACCATCAGGCATGACCCGATAAAGCTCAAGCCGCATTGCGGCTGCCGGACAGCCATGCGCGGTATCGAGGACATGTGTTGAAAGCTTGCCCATGTTCAACTCCGGAAATGATCAGGCCTAGTGTGGCAGAGACAAGATACGATAGGTTCGATCGGCGAAAAAATACTCTTCCAGATTATCTTCCCTGCCTGCCCGGTCAACCACCAGAAAATCGGCCGTCTCCTGCAGTGCCAGCAGCGGATGATGCCAGACCTTGTGATGATAATTCACACCCTGATTGCCTTGCGCCAGAAATGCACGCGGTCGTGCCGGCCGGCCCGCCTCATCCTCTGCCACAACCACCAGAAACGGCCGGCCATTCAACGGAACAAAGGCCTGGGAGCCAAAGGGATGGCGTTCCATCATCCTGATGTCGATCGGCAGATGAAATCCCTGTCCGCGGAAAATATTGATGAGCACACGCGCATCCGTGCCCAGAACCTCGACCCATGCCAGATCATGGAAACGCTCGGTCGTGCCATTGTTGATCAGGCGGCGTTCTGCCCCTTCCGTTTCAATGACATCGCCAAAAGAGGCGAAGGCTGTTCTGGTCAAGGGTTCAACCGTCAGGGGTTCGATATGCAATGGCACCTCCCTTCGCATCATGACATAGCCTTGCATGGTCGAGGAAGCAGCGCGGCCAGTCATTTGTCAATCGTGAAGCAGTTTCAAAAATGTCATGACAGTGCCTCTTAACCTTTGCCTGCAATCCCTATATGAGCTGTGCCTGTGACCATTTTACTGCTGGATTGTGCAATGAGCCTTGTTTTCGACAAGACCTTCGTTCCCGAATATGGCCGGCCGGTAAGGCTTGCCAAAGGCGTCGACCGTCTGACGGTCAACAATCCAAGTGCATTCACCTTCCATGGCACCAATTCCTATATTGTCGGCACGGATACGCTGGCGATCATCGATCCCGGCCCCGACGATGATGATCACTTCCATGCGCTGATCCAGGCCATTGCCGGCCGGCCCGTCAGCCATATCTTCATTAGTCACACCCATCGCGATCATTCGCCGCTGGCCAGACGGTTGCAAGAAGCGACGGGTGCCAAAACCGTGGCGGAAGGCCCGCATCGCCCGGCGCGCCCCTATTATGCCGGCGAGATCAATACGCTTGAGGCCAGTTCCGATGTCGATTTCGTCCCCGATATCGCGCTGGCCGATGGTGCAGCGATCGAGGGCGACGGCTGGACGCTGGAAGGCATCCACACCCCCGGCCATGCCGCCAATCACATGGTCTTTGCCCTGAAGGATACCGGCATCCTGTTTTCAGCCGATCATGTCATGGCCTGGGCGACATCGATTGTCGCCCCACCGGATGGCTCGATGAACGATTTCATGACCTCGCTGGACAAGCTGTTGCAGCGCGATGACATTGCCTATCTGCCGGGACATGGCGGTACGATTGCCAAACCGCAGACCTTTGTGCGGGGCTTGCGCGCGCATCGCAAGATGCGCGAACGCGCGATCTTCGAACGCATCCTGTCGGGTGACCGCACCATCCCGGACATTGTCCAGGCCATCTATCGTGACACAGATCCGCGTCTGCATGGAGCCGCTGCCTTGTCCGTCCTGGCACATCTGGAAGATCTGGTCGGCCGCGGCGAAGTCATCACCGAAGGCCATCCCGCACTCGACAATATCTATTATCCGGCCTGATCAATCGGCATTGGCCGGCGCCTTGTTGACCTCGCCCTCAAGGCTTGCCAGAAACCGGGTGATGAAGGCGGCATTCTCGCCCATATCGCGCTTGCCATAGCGCGACAACGAGCGCACATCGACAAAGGTGCTGTCGCCTTCATCTCGCAGCCTGATGACAATGTCGCTTTCCAGCCCCAGATAGAAACTGCGCGCCGAAGCGACATAAATCGTGGCATCGGGCTCGTCTGTCGGCGCGTCGGTGACCTGCGCTGTCCAGCCAAAGCCCTTCAGCACCGCAACAACCCCATTGCCCACCCGATCAGGCGATGCGGCATAGCGTCTGCCCACCACATCCGGATAGGCCGCCAACTGCTGCAACGGATCGCCTTCCGGTCGTGCTGTGACAGGATTCATGCGCGGCGAACGCGCCGGCATGGCAGCGGGAAATTGCGGCGGCGATTGCAGATCGGTCGAGACATCATGAAGCGGCGGCGAACCGAGCCAGAAGGCGCCAACCGTGCAAAGCGGTGCAAGAACAGCAATGGCGGCAAGGCTGCCCCAGAATGATCTGGCGCCGCCCTTGTCACCATTGACCCAAAGCGCACGCAAGCCAAGGCCCGCCAGTATCAGCGCCAGCACGGCAAGGATGCCGCTTGCGACTGCAACCAGAACAAAATCCGGCCATTCCAGTTTCCAGAACCGATAGGGCAAAAAGCCAAGCACCAGCAGCAGAAATGAAAACAGGCCAATGCGCATCGCCCAGATTGCGGAGCGTGACTGTCGGCGATGATAGCGTTGCTTGCGCATCGAGGATCCCAAAATCGAAACAGCAGAGGCCACAATATCGGCAGACAGGACGGAATTGAAGCCCGCAGGCCCATATTCGGCATGCGCGTGCACGTTGCAACACCAGAACAATCCAGATTTTCACGAAAACGCCGAGTGCTCAAACATGTCGTTTTCCGCAGTTCCGGACCGAAAACCGGTATCCACTTTTCCTGGAACTGCTTTATCCCCATACGCAGTTCCGGACGGAAAACCGGTGCCCACTTTTCCTGGAACTGCTTGGGGCCCGAAAGCCCCGGATTTTCAGGCAGAATAGGGCATAAATGGTCACTATTTCAGCGAAAGATAATATTCCACATACATCCCGGCCGCCGCAATTTTTAAAAAAATCAAGCAATAACAATCAATTAATATTGCACTGAAGATTCATACAGTACATACTGCCAAATGGATGGGGGATGATTCAGGTTCGTCGAATCTGAAATTAAAGATCATAAGACGGAACTGTACCATGCCATCTAAGAGTGAACACGCAGCAGAAATGACTCTTGAGGCCGTTGAGTTGGAGCTTGCACTGGGTACGATTGATGTGCTCAATGAAGGCTTCGATACGGTGCTTTCCAAGGCAGCTGAGCGCGTGGGCGGAGAGGTTCTGTTCAACATGCCTGCCCTTGACCGGAACGAGGCGCAGCGTATCGGCGCAATCACAATCAGTGATTATCCCGAAGATCAGGTGATCTTTGTCACGCTGTGCAAGGATGGCACGCGGCTGTCGCTTGCGCCGCTGACCGGGGCCAATGTCCTGTTTGAAAGCCTTGGGCGCAATTATGCCATTGTGGTGAAAAGCCTGTTTCAGAAGAACAGGACGGCAGGCCCCATGCAGCTGGTGCGTTCTGCCTGATCAATGCCGTGGCGGTTCGCCCGGTGCCTGTTTCTCAGGATGGACTGATCTGTCTGCACTGCCAGCGACCTGATCAAGCGTCAGCGATGTTTCGACATCCTGAAGGCGGACAAATTTCATGCCCTTTTTCTTCAGTGCTTCGATGCCTTTCACTACTCCCGCACCAGCCGGTCGACCCGGCTGATTGATATGGGCGATGATGACGTCGCCGTCCCCGGCCGCGGCAATCCGCCGTGCGACAGCCTCTGCTGGCAACGATGCACCCATATCGCCATTGAGCGAATAGCCTGCAATCCTGTAGCCCATGTTTTCTGCCAGCCTGACCGCATCGGTGGAATAACGCGCTGTGGCATCACGATACCAGACCGGTCTTGCCGCCCCCGTGGCGACAATGGCCGCAGCCCCGCCTTCGATTTCCGCACGCACCCTGTCAAGCGAGCCTGCGGTCGGAATACCATACATGCTGGCAAGACTGGTGATGGCTGGCACATGCATGGCGCCGTGATTTTCGATCTCGAACAGATCGGGATTGGCCTTCAGGATCGCCACCGCATCCGGATTCTGTTTCAGCCAGCGCGCTGTGACAAAAAGCGTGGCCGGAATGCGGTTTTGCACCAGAGCATCAAGAATGCGCCGGTCGGTCTTGCCCATGCAGGCATCCAGTGTCAAAGCCACCTGCGGCGCCCCTGCCCCACCTTTGGCAATATGCAATTGCGGCTCAACGAGACGGATTTTTTCCGGCACGACCGCTTGCCCTGCCTGCGGTTCTACCGGAGCCGCTTGGGCCTGAATCATAAAAAGGCAGGCTGCTCCAGCCAGCAATGAAAAACGAAACATGGTCTTACTTCTGAAACAAATGTGCTGCCGATGTATAACATCGGCAGCATTGGAATTTAATACGGGTGCAGGCTATGCTCAGCCCTTGCGAATGGCAGCCTGTGCTGCTGCCAGACGCGCAATCGGCACACGGAATGGTGAGCAGGAAACATAATCAAGGCCGGTCTTTTCGCAGAAGGCGATCGAGGCCGGATCGCCACCATGCTCGCCGCAAATGCCAAGCTTGAGTGCAGCGCGTGTCTTGCGGCCGCGTTCAGCCGCAATCTGCACCAGTTCGCCAACGCCATCGACATCAAGCGAAACAAACGGATCCTGTTCCAAAATGCCCCGGCTTTGATAGGCGCCAAGGAAGCCCGCCGCATCGTCACGCGAAATGCCGAAGGTCGTCTGCGTCAGATCATTGGTGCCGAAGGAGAAGAATTCTGCCGATTCTGCGATTTCACCCGCACGCAGGGCAGCACGCGGCAGTTCGATCATCGTGCCAACCATATAATCGATGGCAAGACCTGCTTCCCTCATGACTTCAGCTGCAACCGCATCAATGCGCGCCTTGACGAAATCCAGTTCCGCCTTGAGGCCGACCAGCGGCACCATGATTTCCGGCACGACAGGTTCGCCGGTCTTCTTGCCTGCTTCAACGGCAGCTTCAAAGATAGCGCGCGCCTGCATTTCAGCAATTTCAGGATAGGAAATCGCCAGACGGCAGCCGCGATGGCCAAGCATCGGGTTGAATTCATGCAAGGCGTCAGCGCGCTCACGCAGCTTGGCCGCATCGACCCCCATGGCTTCGGCCACTTCCGCCACTTCCTGGTCGGTATGCGGCAGGAATTCATGCAGCGGCGGGTCAAGCAGGCGGATGGTGACCGGCAGTCCCTTCATGATGTCGAACAGTTCGACAAAGTCGGAACGCTGCATCGGCAGAAGCTTGGCGAGTGCTGCACGACGACCTTCCTCCGTGTCCGACAGGATCATTTCGCGCATGGCAATGATGCGCTCTCCGTCAAAGAACATGTGTTCGGTGCGGCAAAGACCAATGCCTTCCGCGCCAAATGCACGCGCGGTGCGGGCATCAGCCGGGGTTTCGGCATTGGCGCGCACCTTCATGCGGCGGGCGCGGTCGGCCCATTCCATCAGCCTGCCGAAATCGCCGGAAAGCTCTGGCTGCAACATGGCAACGACACCTTTCAGCACCTGTCCGGTTGCGCCATCAATGGTGATGATGTCACCCTTCCTGAACACTTCACCGGCAGCCAGCATGGTTTCGTTGCGATAATCGACACGCAGCGCCCCCGCCCCGGACACGCAAGGCTTGCCCATGCCGCGGGCAACCACCGCCGCATGGCTGGTCATGCCGCCGCGCGTGGTCAGAATGCCTTCCGCCGCATGCATGCCGTGAATGTCTTCAGGGCTGGTTTCAATGCGCACCAGAATGACCTTGCGGCCTTCGCTCTTGGCCTGTTCTGCCTCTTCCGAGGAAAAGACGATCTCACCCGTGGCCGCCCCCGGCGAGGCAGGCAGACCCACGCCGATCACATGGCGTTCGGCACGCGGATCGATGGTTGGATGCAGCAACTGGTCCAGCGAAGCCGGCTCCACGCGCAGCACAGCTTCTTCTTCAGAAATTAGACCTTCGGCGGCCATTTCGACTGCCATTTTCAAGGCTGCCCTGGCCGTGCGCTTGCCCGAACGGGTCTGCAACATCCATAGCTTGCCGCGTTCGATGGTGAATTCCAGATCCTGCATGTCGCGATAATGCTGTTCCAGCCGTTCCGCGACCTTCATGAATTCGGCAAAAGCTTCCGGCATCAGCTTTTCCAGTGACGGCTTGTCGGAGCCGGCAGCAATCCTTGCTTCTTCGGTAATGTTCTGCGGCGTGCGGATACCGGCAACCACGTCTTCGCCCTGCGCATTGACGAGGAATTCGCCATAGAGCTTCTTTTCACCCGTCGATGGGTTGCGCGTGAAGGCAACACCTGTTGCCGAGGTTTCACCCATATTGCCAAACACCATGGCCTGAACATTGACCGCCGTGCCCCATGAGGCCGGAATATTGTGCAGGCGGCGATAGGTGATGGCACGCGCATTCATCCAGCTTGAAAAGACCGCGCCTATCGCACCCCAAAGCTGCTCGGTTGGATCCTGCGGGAAAGGCTGGCCCAGCTCTTCCTCAACCTTGGCCTTGTACAGGACGATGACATCCTTCCAGTCATCGGCGGTCAGCGCCGTATCAACATCAACACCAAGTTCCGATTTCTTGTCTTCCAGAATTTCTTCAAAAAAGCCGTGATCAACGCCAAGCACGACATCCGAATACATCTGGATGAAGCGGCGATAGCTATCATAGGCAAAACGCTCGTCATTGGCCTCACGCGCAATGGCCTGCACGGTCTCATCATTCAGGCCAAGGTTCAGGACGGTGTCCATCATGCCCGGCATGGAAGCGCGCGCACCAGAGCGCACGGATACCAGCAACGGATTGTTGGCATCGCCAAAGGAACGGCCGGTCAGTTTTGCCATTTCCGCCAAAGCGGCCTGAACCTGAGCCTCCAGTTCGGCCGGATAGGTGCGATCATGATCATAATAATAGGTGCACACTTCGGTGGTGATTGTAAAACCTGGCGGCACAGGCAGGCCGAGACTGCACATTTCAGCCAGATTTGCCCCCTTGCCACCGAGCAGATTACGATCGCTTGCCGCGCCCTCTGCCTTGCCATCGCCGAACGTGTATACCCACTTTGTCATTATGGCCTCCCTGCAGCCTGACCACCTTGCATAAAGTCCGCGCAACCCGTGTCCGGACTCAGTCAAGGGATGAAAAGTGCTTATGCGATCAGCTTCTCCCTGCCAAATAAAAAAGTCGGCCAAAACCAATAGAATCGATTAGAGCAGCCAGAATTTCCCCGCGCTTTTAGTCGCATCATCATGCGTGCCAGAAAAACCTGTTTCCACCATGACTGTCTTCCGTATTGCGGGACCAAACACGATTTCCAGAACCAGAAAACACGCCGGAAGCCGGCCTGCCGACAGGCATTCAACACCATCTTTGATCAAAAATGAGACAAGCGCCCCGACCAGCGGGCACAGCACAGCCACACTCTGTTTTACGGCCATTATTTCTATCAGCTTGAATATATTATTCAAGTGATCAATGATTTTTGATACGAAATACAAATAAACGCACAAATGATAGAACTTATTGAATATTTTATTCTTTTTTCATTGAAATTTAAACCGATACGGGAACGAATAAAATGGAAAATAATTTGCAAATACCAAAACTTTGGAACGCCGATGGCATTTCTGGTGATATTTATATAGATATTGATAGCGGATATTATTTCAAACTACTTGTTTCTGGCAATCCGTCCAAGAACAACTGGACATTTCCTCCGGGACCGCAGACCACTTTATACTGGCAATATATCTCCAATTATGCAGATAGCAGCGAAGGAACCCTCAAGGATCCAAAGGTCTGGACCGATGACGGACAGACAGGTGACATTTATATTTGTACGGAATCCGGATTATATTTTCAGTTACAGGAAAGTGGCAATCCAAGCGAGAATGGATGGCAGTTTC
Source organism: Daeguia caeni (assembly GCF_042653845.1). Taxonomy (NCBI): domain Bacteria; kingdom Pseudomonadati; phylum Pseudomonadota; class Alphaproteobacteria; order Hyphomicrobiales; family Brucellaceae; genus Daeguia; species Daeguia caeni. The sequence continues at coordinate 9,124 of NZ_JBHSEL010000052.1, forward strand.
CAGCCTCCGCTCAAGACAACGACAAATGGAAATTTGTCTATGATATAAGTGTAAAACCACGCGGATCCTATCTGAATCCAAGATCCTGGAATGAATACGGGGATGCTGGCGACATATATTATTACCCATCATATTATTATTATTTCAAACTTAAGATATCCGGCAATCCTGCCATCTATAACAGATATTTCCCGATCAAGCCGGAAAACAATGACTACTGGACCTTTTATGGCGGTCTGGGCACGGGCGTCACCGACTGGATGGCCGCCATTCCGGATAATATGCCCTTAAGCCATCTTTCGATCCCAGGCACGCACGACAGCAGCACCTATACATATGATGACGCCTTGCTGAAGGGATGGGTCAGGACACAAAACTGGAGCATTGCCGAGCAATTAAACAATGGAATCCGTTTTCTGGATCTCCGCTTTGGCAAATATTCCAACAATCGTCTGGGAATGTTTCATGGCTCAATAAATCTGAACCTGCCGTTCAGTGACGTCCTGTCAACATGTATTGATTTCCTGGACAACCATCCGCGCGAAACCATAATCATGAGAGTAAAAAGAGAAAACTCGAATATCAGCGATTCAGAACTCATCCAGTTTTTCAATAATGAAATCAGCGGCAAGGAGAAATATATCTGGCAGGGAATCGATACACCAAAACTTGGCGAGGTCAGAAATAAAATAGTTATATTTTCACAGGTTGCAGGAATGAGGGGGATACCATGGGAATATCTGGATATTGAGGACGATTATGAAGGCGGTTTGGGAGAAAACTATATCTCCAAAAAGAAAGCACTTATAAATGACCATCTGGTCAAATCGACAACCACACACAAAATAAATAAGAAAACTATTTTTGTTACATTTATAAGCATGAATCCAGAGACAGATATCACCGAAACAAATTACAAAATATCTACAACACTTAATTCTTACACTTGCGATCTTGTTCGGAGGGGAATCGAACTCAATTCAACCCTTACCAGCAATGACATGCCATATCTGGGCATAATCTCGATGGACTTTCCCGACAATTGCATTGACGTGATCCATGCCATAATAAAATACAATACGAATAACGTCGTCAACAAATCAAACCTTGTAAGAATTGCCTGCAAGCATAATGGAAGCAGTATTTTCACTTCACCAAAATTAAAAGACAATGACACCAGAATGATTTATTCATGGTACAAAAACAGCACAACAAATCAAAATGAATGGAAACTAGTACACGCTTACGAAAATTGTAACTATCTGTTCAACACTTACTATAAGGAATTTTTGTATTCTGTCGAAACAATAAACGAAGAATCAAACCCAGTATACACATGCATATCTGGATTACTGGCAGATATTGATGATTCATTTCTCTGGTATTTCAATGAAAATGGAGGTTTTTATACGATAAAAAACAAACTCGTTAATGCATATTTATATGTCACATCGGAATATGGCAGCTGTAATGGATTAATTGTCGATTGCAGATACGCTGAATCAGATGACAGCAACGTACTTTTTGCCGTAAATTATTAGGGCAATCCAGAGTTTCACGAAAACGCCGATTACTCCAACCTATTGTCTTGACACGTTCCGGACGGAAACCGGGCTCCACATTTGAGCCGCATGGCAGGACATCTGCACTGTATATCAGCTAGCCTCGCGCATGCGCTCTGCCGTCTGCAGATCAACGGAGACAAGCTGGCTTACGCCCTGCTCTGCCATGGTCACGCCAAACAGGCGATCCATGCGCGCCATGGTGATCGGATTGTGTGTGATGACGATAAAACGCGTTTCCGTTGAAGCGGCCATTTCGTCCATCAGATTGCAATAGCGCTCGACATTGTGGTCATCGAGCGGCGCGTCCACTTCATCCAGCACGCAGATCGGCGCCGGATTGGTAAGGAACACGGCAAAGATCAGTGCCATGGCGGTCAGGGCCTGTTCGCCGCCTGAAAGCAGCGTCATGGTCTGCGGCTTCTTGCCCGGAGGACGCGCCAGAATTTCCAGCCCTGCATCTAGCGGATCATCGCTTTCGATCAGTTGCAGTTCAGCCGTGCCACCGCCAAACAGATGGGTGAACAGGCGCTGGAACTGCGCATTGACCACATCAAAGGCCGCCAGCAGACGCTCGCGCCCCTCGCGATTGAGGCTCTGGATGGCCTGGCGCAGCTTCTTGATCGCTTCGATCACATCCTCACGCTCGCCAAGCAGTGCCTCAAGACGAGCGCTCAGCTCCTGGCTTTCTTCCTCGGCGCGCAGATTGACCGCCCCCAGACGTTCGCGCTCAATGCGCAAACGGTCAAGCTGGCGTTCAAGCTGGTCTGCTTCCGGCATCGGCTCATCCGGTTTCAGCCCGGCATGGCGCATGGCCTCATGCGGCGCGCAATTGAGTGTTTCAGCAATGCGGGCCTCGGCATCCTTGCGCCGTTCTTCCGCAGCGGTCAGGCGCTCTTCGGCGCGAGCGCGCTGTTCACGACTTGCTGCAAGCTGCTGGATGGCCAGCGTTGCGATCTTGTCCAGCTCCGCCTGTTCGGCTTCCGCTTCGGCCAGGATGTCAGCTGCCTGTTTGCGGCGTTCTTCCGCCTCGGCCAATTCCTTCAAAAGCGCGCGACGGCGTTCCGCGATTTCATCGGGCGCCTCGGCAAGGGCTTCCGCCTCTTCCAGCGTCTCGGCGCGGCGATCATTGAGGGCGGCAATCTGACGCTCGGCATTTTCCGCCCGCGACTGCCAGTTGCGTCGCTCGAGCGCGATCATTGCCAGACGGCGCTGGCGCGAATCCGCCTCGCGGCGCTGGCCTTCATAGGTCGCGCGGATTTCGGCCAAACTGGCGCGCTCGCGCAACACATCATTGTTAAGTGCCACCATCCTGGCAGAAATCGCTTCAATATCCGGCAGATCTTTGAGACGGTCTTCTGCTTCGGCCGCACTGATCTGCGCTTCCTCAAGGCTTTCCTCAAAGCGTGCCTTTGCCTCTTCGAGCGCGGAACGGCGGGTGGCGAGTTCACCGGCAGCACGTTCCGCCACAAGCAATGCCTCGCGCGCCTCATCAAGCCTGCGCTGGCATGAGCGCCAATGGTCGCGCGCGGCACGTTCGCGCTCAACCGCCTCGCGCGCATCGCTTTCTGCCTTCTGTACCACCTGCTCGGCTTTCGCGACCACGGCGCGGGCGGCAATTGCCTCCTGCTCCAGCTCATTCAGACGGTTTTTCTGCGCCAGACGCTGGGCTGCCGGGGTTGGCGCATCAGCCCGTGCCGTATAGCCATCCCAGCGCCAGAGCGCGCCGCTCTGGCTGACCAGCCTCTGGCCGGGCTGCAACCGAGCCTGCAGACGATCTCCATCTTCTTCCGCAACAAGCCCAACCTGCGCCAGCCTGCGGCGCAACTGGCTCGGCGCCTCGACAAAACGGTCAAGCGCAATGGCGCCTTCTGGCAAGGCCGGATCGCTGCCGATCGGCGCATTGTCACGCCAGAAGACCGGCGCATTCTCATCGCTTGCCGCATCAAGATCATCGCCAAGGGCAGCACCAAGGGCGATTTCATAGCCCTTTTCGACCCGCAACGCCTCAACGATCGGTGCATAAAGCCCGGCTTCGTCCGTATTGAGAATGCGCGCAAGCGTCTGCGCTTCCGTCTCAATGCGGCTTAATTCTGCCTTGGCTTCCTGCAGCGGGATACGGCTTTCGGCCTCGGCCTCACGCATTGCAGCGACAAGCTCTTCCGCGGCCACGACAGCCTCTTCTGCTTCAGCCAAAGCCTCTGCCTGCGCCTCGACTGCAGCGCGTTTTTCTGCCGGGTCAAACAGCCCGCCGATTTCATCTGAAACGGCGACAATATCACGCTCGACCTTTTCCAATTGCGTCAAAAGCCGGTCGCGGCGATCCTGCGTCTCTTTCAACTGGCGTTCGACCTGCACCCGTTCGGCCGCAGCTTCCGCCCGTTCTGCCGTCACCCGTGCCAGCGCATCCTCGCAGTCCTTCAGGCGGATTTCTGCCTCCTGCAACAGGCTGCGCAGTTCCTCATCGCGCTCACCTGAGGCTTCGCTTGCCGCGATCAGCTCTTCTTCTTCCTCTGCCAGACGCGCCAGAATATCAGCATTCTCACTGACCATCTGCTCTTCGCGGGCAATATCGGCCGTCAGCTGCTCCAGCCGCTTCATCAGTTCGGCATGGCGCTTGCGAATGCGTTCGCCTTCCTCATCAAGCTGGGAGGCGGCTATCGTCAGGCGCTGCAAGGCGGCAGCAGCCTTTGCCTCAGCCTCGCGCAGTTCGGGCAGTCTTTGCGCGCCGACCGCCTGATTGCGCGCCGCATTCATCTGCGCCTGCGCCATATCGCCGACGACTGAAGTCGCCTCGGCCAAGGCGCTTTGTGCTTCGGCTTCCTGCGATTTGGCCTGCGCCCAGCGCAGATGCAGAAGTGCTGCCTCGATGCGGCGAATATCGGCGGAAAGCGATTTGAAACGATTGGCCTGACGCGCCTGACGTTTCAGGCTTTCAATCTGGCTGCCCAGTTCACCGACCACATCTTCCAGTCGTTCCAGATTGGTTTCCGCGGCACGCAGACGCAGTTCCGCCTCATGACGGCGGGTATGCAGGCCGGAAATGCCGGCCGCCTCTTCCAGAAGCGCACGGCGCGCCTGTGGCTTTGCCTGAATGAGTTCGCCAATGCGCCCCTGCCCGACCATGGAGGGCGAGCGAGCGCCAGTTGACTGGTCGGCAAACAGAAGCTGCACGTCCTTGGCACGGACTTCCTTGCCATTGATGCGATAGACAGATCCCTGCTCACGCTCAATGCGACGCGAGACCTGCAATTCATCCGTATCATTATAGGCGGCAGGCGCCGAGCGGTCGGAATTGTCGAGGAACAGGGTTACTTCCGCGCTGTTACGCGCTGGCCTTGTTGCCGAGCCGGAAAAGATCACGTCATCCATGCCGGAGGCACGCATGTTCTTGTAGGAGTTTTCCCCCATCACCCAGCGCAGCGCTTCGACAAGATTGGATTTGCCGCAGCCATTGGGCCCGACAACCCCGGTCAGTCCGCTTTCAATCACGAACTCCATGGGTTCAACGAAGGACTTGAAGCCAACAAGGCGCAGCTTGGTAAAGCGCATCAGCACAGCCCCCCTGTGCCGGTCTTAAAAACACAAAAAGCGGGCGCGTTTTCGCACCCGCCTTTCGTCAGGAAATACGGATCAAAGCAGCTTGTCGATGATTGCCGAAAGTTCGTCAATCGAAAGTGCTCCTGCGTATTTTTTACCATTGATGAAGAAGGTTGGCGTTGCGTTGACGCCAAATTCCTTCGAGCCGCGTTCCACTGTTTCCTTCACATCATCGAGAAGCTGCTGGTTCGTCAAGCAAGCCTCGAATGACTCCTGTGTAAAACCGGCAAGTTTGGCAATTTGCAACAGTGCTTCCTTGCCGTCCTCGGCCAGGGCCCAATCGCGTTGCTGTTTGAAGAACACGTCAATCATCGGGAAATAGCGTTCTTCCGGAGCACAGCGTGCCAGCATGAAAGCCGCCATGGCGCGCGGATCAAACGGAAATTCACGGAAGATCAGACGAACCTTGCCGGTATCAATATATTTCTCTTTCAGCTTTGGGAAAGTATTCAGCGTAAAATCAGCGCAATGTGGGCAGGTCAGCGATGCATATTCAACAATGGTCACCGGCGCATTTGCCTCGCCATAGACCATGTCTTTCAGCTTGCCTGGCTCTGCGAGCTTGACCGGATCAACGGAACCACTCGGAGCCGGTTCCGCAGCATGGGCCAGATTCGCAAATGCCGTGCCTGCAACCGCAGCCCCGGCCAGTGAAATTACGTGTCTGCGGTTCAATTCTACAGCCATCCGAATCATCCAATTCTGTTTCAAACGATCATTCCGATATAAAATTATTCACGCAATGCGCCAATTGCCAGCGGGCAATTCTGGCGTAAACGTCAAATGCCATTCACACTGCGCATGACTTGATCAAATTTATGGCGAGATAGCAGAATTGCTGAAGAAATAGAAATCAATCGTTTTTCTTCACATTCTTCATGGCTTGCTGCTTGCGCGCCAAGATGCTCTTGCCAAGGCGGGCAAGGGCTGCGCGCAATGCGTCATCCTCGATTGTTTCGGTGGCTTTTTCAATCCGGCGCTCATCCGCCGCCCCCAGCGCAACCGGACGCTGTCTGTCCCGCCTTGGCGACAGCACCGGGGGCTTTTGCTCTATGCGGATGCGGTCAATCGCGGCAAAGCCCAGAAAACCGTTGACACGGCTGATGATCTCGCTGGTCTCGTGCTGGATCTTCAATGCCGCAAAACCTTCACAGGCAATGACAAGGGTTGCCGGCCTGAACGGATCATCTTCATGGGCGCGGCGTGGCCAGACAATCCGTAATGGCCGTGAAGCCGTACCGATTACCGGCCCGACAATATCTTCCCAGGATTGCAGCAGGGAAAGGCTGATACCGGCGCGCTTCTGCAGCACCGGATCGATCAGACCAGATGCGCTGTCAGCCAGCGGACGAAAACCGCTTCTGGAATCCGGTTCGCTCATCGCGCTCCATTATAGCCGCGAAACCATTCGACAAACAAAGGAATCCCCGTGTCCAGCGTCGTTTTCGGATCAAAGCCGAGATCGCGGGCGGCAAGCCTGATATCCGCATAGGTGCGCGGAACATCGGCGGCCGGCATTGGCTCATTCTTCCGAATGGCCGTCCTGCCGGTCGCCCGCTCGATCGCGGCAATGAAATCATTGAGCATGACCGGTCTGTTATTGCCAAGATTATAGATCGGCTCAATGTCATTTGGCGTTGCAAGAATGCGGTTTGCCGCAGCAACCACCCCGCTGACAATATCGCCAACAAAGGTGAAATCGCGCTGCATTGCGCCATTGTTGAAGACGCGAATAGGCTCGCCCTTCAGAATTGCATCGGTAAACAGCCATGGCGCCATGTCGGGGCGGCCATAGGGACCATAGACGGTGAAAAAGCGCAGCCCCGTCGAGGCAAGCCCATGCACATGCCGGTATGAATAGGCCAGCAATTCGCCCGCCCTCTTGGTGGCCGCATAGATGGACACCGGCTGATTGACCGGGTCGCTTTCCGAAAAGGGGATCTTTTCATTCGCGCCATAGACCGAGGAGGAGCTGGCATAAACTATGGGCGGACGTTTCTTGAGCTGCAGGGCGGTCTCAAAGACGCTGACCTGCCCCATGACATTGGACGACACATAGGCTGCCGGATTTTCAATGGAATAGCGCACCCCGGCCTGGGCTGCGAGATGGATGACGATATCGGCATCGTCATCCGCACCAATGGCCGCGCGCAAGGCCGATTGATCGGCTATGTCCACCTTTGCAAAACGAAACCCTTCACGCGCCAGCAATTGTGCAAGACGCGCTTCCTTCAGGGCAGCCGAATAATAGGCACTGAGATTATCAATGCCTACCACCTGCCATCCGGCATCAAGCAGGCGCCGGGCCGTATGGTAACCGATAAAGCCAGCAGCGCCTGTCAGTATAGCTTTCATTTCATTTACTCTCTGACGAATTCAGACATCACCATCCGACGCCTTGCCATGATGTGACGCGAGGCCGTTGCATACATGACCGCCAGATAGAACATGACCGCAGCAATCGTCCCCTCATGTAGCAGCGGTGTATGCAACATGCCATAGCTGAAACAGACCAAGGTGAAATAGATCAATGCCCGCCGCAGCGACCAGTCGCTGAAATTCCGCCACAGGAAAACCACCAGTGCAACAAAGGCGCCAACCTGCAGGATGAGGCCAATCATGCCATCATTGAGCAATTCGTCCAGCACGGAATTATGCACATGCCGGAAACCATCTATAAGGTTGCCCTGTTCACCTGCGGCCGCACGCACCACGCTCATCTTGGAATAGCCACCGACGCCCGTCAGGGGATGTTCGGCAATGACCCTGGCTGCACTCGTCCACATGACTGCGCGTATATCGGCAGACTGTTTGTCAACCCATTGCCTGCTGTCGCCGCTGCTGTAATAATCGATCATGCCGGCAAAGCGCCTGTCCAATATGTCGCTGACCGGGCCGATCATGACCATACCGGTGATGATGGTGGCCAGTGCCATGTAACAGGCCACCTGCTGTCGAATATTGAAACGCTTGAAAAAACAGTAAAACTCGACCGCCAGAAAGAACGGAAACACGATAATGACCGCGCGTGTTCCGCTCAACAGCACGCCGGCCATCCCCATGAGCAGCCATTGCGGCCCGTTTGGCAGATAGGCCGGGGCATTGTGAATGCGGATGCCTGCGCCAATGGCGGAAATGCCAACCATCAGGGCAAACACGGCCTCATTGCCGCCAATGCCGAAGCGCTCCGTATCGAAGAGAGAAAAGGCGGCCGAAATCAATGCGGCAAACATCACCCCTATACGGGAGCCAAGCACATACCAGCGCAAGGGATTCTGAACCAGAACCATGCCAATACCGGCAAAGGCAAAGACGGCAATCAATGCCGTGTAGCCAATCTGCCGGTTGTTTAGAAGCGGCTCGTCGCGAAACAGGACAAGCCCCAGCGACCAGGCTGCATAAAGCAGGATCAGCACAAAAAAGCTACGCGCAAAGCCACGCACCGTTCCATGCCGTCCACAGAACAGGTAAATGCCGATACAGGAATAAAGAAACAGAAGAACAGGACCAATGCCGATGCGAAAAGGCATGGCGGTGGCTGCAATCCCCAGGACACGATTGTCGATCCGGCGACGTAAGAGGAAGGATTTATGCAAAAAGCTCAATCGCCAACCTCGCGCAATTGTCCTGGTTTCATCGCATAGGCAAAGCGCCTGACATAATCGATCGCCCGGAAACACAGAGTTGACAGACGCTTATACCAGACGAGCCGCATTCTAGCATAGGCGCTGCGTCCATGGGCGATTGTAGAAACCATATCCTTTGAAAAAGTTACTGCCGGCCTGTCGGTTGTAAAAATTTCATAAGCGCCGGCCCAGCCGCGCTCCAGCGCCACATCATAAGGCAGTTCCATCACCCGGATGGCAGACAACAGGCGTTGTGCCCCTTCGCGCGTCACGACATAGGCTGCGGCACTGCCGAGCGGTCCATGAATGCAGCGGCCGATTGCAAAATGCTCATTGACCCGGCGAAAGGTGCGAAAACCGCTCCAGCGATGATTGACCAGTTTCACCACATCCCAGCCACGCAATCTGGTCAGCGCTTCCAGCAACGGTTTGAATTCTGGTGTAAAGACAACATCGTCCTCAACAATGACCGCATGGGGCTCCGGCGCGGCAATGATAGCCTCCAATGCCCTGACATGGCTGAAATAGCAGCCGATCTCGCTTGGCAAGGCAATCTTGCCATGGTTGCGCCGAAAGGCAGCATCATCAAACTGCTTCAATTCGTCATCTGAAAGCTTGCTGCCTTCCACGGCATTGATCCGCCGCAGATCAATGGCAAATTGCCGGGCGCTTGCCTGCGCCTTTTCCCAGCGATCGAGCGAACGCTCAAGATTGATGATATAGACAGGAATCCGACTGTTCACCTGGTTACTTTCAACACTGACTTGTTGGTTTCCTCATGAGGCTTGCGGGCCGCCTTGCATCAGATGCGCGATCGCACGAGCCTGATCGATAGGCATGAACCGGTAATGATTGCATTCGGGCTCATGCGTCTGTAGCAAATGAATTATGCATCACCTCATAGCGAATGAAATCAGCTCCAGACTGCTTGACTGGTATGGCGTCCACCACAGGATCCTACCGTGGCGCCTATCACCCAGTGACCAGCTTGCGGGTAAAAAACCCGACCCATATGCTGTCTGGTTATCGGAGATAATGCTGCAACAGACAACCGTTGAAGCGGTAAAATCCTATTACTACACATTTATTCAACGCTGGCCAAATATCCGAGCCATGGCTGCGGCAAGCGAGGATGAGATCTTGCGGGCCTGGGCGGGGCTTGGCTATTATTCGCGCGCAAGGAATCTCAAGAAAGCGGCGGATGCCATCATGGCAAAACATGGGGGCCGGTTCCCTGAAACGGCAGCCGCGCTGAAAACCCTGCCGGGCATTGGTGATTATACCTCAGCCGCCATTGCCGCCATTGCCTTTGGCGAACCGATTGCCGTGGTGGATGGCAATATTGAGCGCGTCATTGCGCGGCTTTATGCCATTGCGACGCCGCTTCCAGCCGCAAAGGCCGAGATCCGCCAGCGCATGGGCGCATTGACGCCAGAACAACGTCCAGGCGATTTTGCGCAGGCCATGATGGATCTTGGCGCCATGATCTGCACGCCGCGCCGTCCAGCCTGCAGCCTGTGCCCGCTCAACCGCGACTGCGCCGCGCTTGCCGGACATGACCCTGAACTTTTCCCCGTCAAGGCGCCCAAGGCCGAGCGGCCCGTGCGGACGGGGGCTGCCTTTGTCGCCATTGCCGATGATGGCGCAATCCTTTTGCAAAAGCGCCAGGACAAGGGGCTGCTTGCCAATATGAGCGAAGTGCCGGGCAGCCGGTGGAGCGCACGTCTTGATGGAGACACATCGGTTGCGGCCGCGCCCTTTCCAGCGCAATGGGAACATGTCGGAGTGATTTCACACATATTCACCCATTTTGAACTGCGTCTGAGTGTCTATCGCGCCAGAAATGTTGCAAGATCCACCCCAGCGCATGGCTGGTGGGTCAAGCAGGCGCAACTTGGAGAAGAAGCGCTGCCAACCGTCATGAAAAAGGCGATTGCAGCAGCCTTACCAGAGGCTTTCAAACAAGGGAAAAGACAGCATTGACCATCAAACACATCGTCTTTGATATCGGCAAGGTTCTGATCCATTATGATCCGGAGCTTGGCTATCATGACATCATTCCCGATCCGGCAGAACGGCGCTGGTTTCTGGACAATGTCTGCACCCACGCATGGAATATGGAACAGGATCGCGGACGAAGCTGGAGCGATGCCGAAGCAGTCCTGATCGCACAGCATCCGACGCGTGAGCGCGAAATTCGCGCCTTCCGCCAGAACTGGCACCGGATGGTGTCACATGCCTATGAGGACAGCGTGCAGATCCTGCGCGCACTCATTGCCTCGGGCATCGATGTGACCATGCTTACCAATTTTGCCTCCGACACGTTCCGCGAGGCACAGAAACGTTACCCATTCCTGTGCGAAAGCCGTGGCGTGACGGTTTCAGGCGATGTCTGCATGATCAAGCCGGATGTGGACATCTATCATCATCATGCGGCGCGCTTTGCGCTGGAGCCGGCAGCAACGCTTTTCATCGATGATACGACGGCCAATGTGGAAGGCGCGCGCGCTGCCGGATGGCAGGCGGTGCAATTCATCGACGCACCAAGGCTTGTTTCTGACCTGCGCCAGCACGGCATTGTGTTTTAACATGCCCGGATGCGACAAGGCACCTGAAACGGGCGTTTCAGGTGCCTTGTCATCAGAGTCATAAGACAGTCTGAAGCTCGGTCCATTATCCCGCCGCGGCCATCTGGTCGCGGATGATCCGGCGCAATTCATCAATCGGCTTCAAGACGCCGTCATCCTCATAATGCCAGAAGGTCCAGCCATTGCAGGCATCAAAGCCCTGCACTTTCGCGCCGATGCGATGGATGGAACCGGCCTCGCCATTGGCCGCCAGGGTGCCGTCTGCCCGCACGATGGCGGCAAAGCGGCGGCGTGCATCGCACAGAACCGTACCCGGACGCAGCAGGCCGGCCTCGATCACGCTGGTGAAGGCAACGCGCGGCTCGGCGCGCTTGCCGGTCATCACCGCGAGTTCCGCCTTGCCCAGCGGCTCGACAGCGGCAATGCGGGCGGTTGCGGCATCAATATAGGCCTGTTCGCGTTCAATGCCGACGAAATGACGGCCAAGGCGGCGGGCAACTGCACCCGTCGTGCCCGAACCAAAGAATGGATCGAGAATGATATCGCCGGGCTTGGACGAGGCCATCAGAATGCGGGCAAGCAGGGCTTCCGGCTTCTGGGTCGGATGAACCTTGTTACCATTTCCGTCTTTCAGGCGTTCCGAACCGGTGCAGATGGGAAACAGCCAGTCCGAGCGCATCTGCACATCGTCATTGGCCGCCTTCATCGCTTCATAATTGAAGGTGTAGGACTTGCTCTTCTGATCGCGCGAAGCCCAGATCAGCGTCTCATGCGCATTCTGGAAGCGGCGACCGCGGAAATTCGGCATCGGATTGGTCTTGCGCCAGATGATGTCATTGAGCAGCCAGAAACCAAGATCCTGCATCTGCGTGCCGACGCGGAAAATATTGTGATAAGAGCCGATGACCCAGATCGTGCCATTGGGCTTCAGCACACGGCGGCATGCCAGAAGCCAGGCCCGGGTGAAGGCATCATATGCCTGAAAACTTTCAAACTGATCCCAATGATCGTCAACGGCATCAACCTTGCTCTGATCAGGACGATGCAAGGTGCCTTCAAGCTGGAGATTATAAGGGGGATCCGCAAAAATGACGTCCACCGAATGGTCCGGCAGGCGCTCCAATGCGGAAACACAATCACCTTTGATGATGGAATCGATCCAGGCCGTACGTGGGGCCTCTAATGGCAGATCATGCGCAAGACGGACTAGTGACATAGGATACTCGATTACCTTGGGACGCGAAAACCTGTCCTTATGGTTACCGAGCAGGGTAAATATGCGGTTAACGACAACTCATTGAATTTGTAAACTTTTTCTTAACCATGAAGTCATTGCCGGAGGGATGGCATCAGAAGCTGGAACTATCACTCCCCTCACCACTCCTTCCGTCAGCGCATCCCGTGTCGCGCCCGAACCACGCGCCAGCCCGTCCCGCCCACATTTCAGGCAAATTTGACTGGCATGATTTTAGCGTGTAGCTAACCTGCAACGATGGGTCAGGGCCGCGCTTTGGCCATGGAATTCCTCCCCTTTTCCAGCTAATCAAGAGGTTACGTCATGACGGCTCCGTCCCTCATTATCTTCGACTGCGATGGTGTATTGGTGGATTCGGAAATCATTGCAGCCGAAGTCGAGGCCAAGCTGCTGACCGAGGCGGGCTATGCAATCGATGCGGAGGAAATCGCCGAACGATTTGCGGGGCTGACCTGGCAGGACATCCTGATGACCATTGAGCGCGAAATCGACATTCCGCTTTCGGCTTCCCTGATCGATGCCAACAAGGCCATTCTCGATGAACGCCTGAAAAATGAAGTGCAGCTGATTGATGATGTAGCCGAGGCCATTCCGGCAATCAGACTGCCCAAATGCGTCTGCTCCAACTCCACCACGGAACGGCTGGAAATGATGCTGAAACGCACGGAGCTTTACGATCTGTTCGCGCCCAATATCTTTTCTGCGCGTGAAGTCGGTAATGGCAAGACCAAACCTGACGCGAATGTTTTTCTCCATGCCGCCAGACATTTCAATGTCGATCCGGCCCAAGTGATCGTGATCGAGGATTCAGTCCATGGCGTGCAGGGGGCGCGTGCGGCCGGCATGCGTGTCGTCGGCTTTACCGGGGCCGCGCACAGCTATCGCGGCCATGCCGACAGGCTGACCGATGCCGGAGCCGAAACGGTCATTCACCGTCACAAGGATCTGCCAGGTGTCATCGAGGCGCTTGCGCTTTGGGCTGACATCTGATCCGTCTGCAAAAATCCTGTCTTCAAAGCCGCCATCTCCATCGGCTGCTGGCGGCCTTGCCCATGCGCATTGGGCCTGTTTGCTACAGATTGAGCGGGCCAGGGAATTTTGATTTCGACGGTGCTGCAAGGCTTCGCGCATGGACTGCGCTCATGGGCATGCCGAGGTACCAGCCCTGCCCGACAATATCAATGCCGAGCTTCCTGAAATATTCGGCCTGTTCTTCGGTCTCCACGCCCTCGACTATGATGTCCAGGCCAAATTCATGCGCCATGGAAATGATCTGCGGGACAATGGAGATGGCATTTTCGCTCAGGCTGACCGTGCGGGTGAAGGACTTGTCGATCTTGATCGCATCAATATCCAGCGTGCCCAGATAGGCCAGGCTGGAATAGCCAATGCCAAAGTCATCAATATAGATGCGGTGGCCGCGGGCATGAAGTTTCACGATGGCATCCCCGGCCTTTTCAAAATCAACCGGCGTGCGTTCTGTCAGCTCAAGACCGATCTGCTGCGGCTGGATGTTGGCCCGTTCCAGCAAATAGGACAGGGCAGACAGAAATTTCTCGTTCTGCAGGTCGTCAGCGACAATATTGATGTTGACGTGCAGATCACGACGCCGGCGCAATATGCTGCCCATATCTTCCACGACCTGCTCCAGCACATAGATGGCCACGCGCCAGGCCTGTCCATTGTTTTCGGCCAGCGGAATGAAGACATCCGGCGGAATGACGTCTCCCTCATTCGTCTGCCACCTGATCAGCGCTTCAAAACCAACCAGCTTGCCACTCTGGAAATTGATCAGGGGCTGATACACAACATTCAGACGGTGTTCCGCCAGGGCCGTCATGAGCCGTACGCCCAATGGACGCTGGCGGTTGCTGTAATAGAGCCACCCCAGTCCGAAGCCGCCGCCTGCCAACAGGCCCAAGGTCGTCGCGAAGAAATCCTCAAGCTGCACCATCCAGTTGTCGGGAATGCGCGTTCCGCCGATGCTCACGCAGATGCGGGTTTGCTGATTGCACACACCCTTGAGGATCGTGCCTTCTTCCGACCAGAGTGTTTCACTCGTTCCGTTACCAGGCGGTCGCAGGGTATCAGTATTGGGATGACTGTGAATGCGCGCATATTGGCCGGATTCATGATCCATCAGAAAGATGGCAAAGGCATAATCCGGCGTGTGCATCAGATCAAATGCAGCCGGGGTCAGAACCACACTTGCATTGCCCTGCCCCATGACCGAGCCAAACATGGCTGAATCGCTGAGCGGTCCTTCGCTATAGAAATAAGTGCCATCGGCGCGCTCAACATTGGCCATCGGGCGCGGCATCTGCCGCGGCAACACATCCAGATAGGTCGAACAGACCATGCGATCGCCGGAAAGGCGGGCTATGTCCTTGATGTGATAGCCGTGATAAACGAGCTGCCGCAGATAGGCGATGTCCTCAGCCGAACAGACCGGGTAAGGGGAGTTGTTGGCAGCGGCAAGGGTTTCCCTGGCTGAAGCAATGAGCTTGGCCGCATAGCTTGACAACGCTGTAATGTAGGAATTGGCCTGCCTTTCAGTTTCTATGCGCTGGAACTTGATCCCGCTCCACTTTCCAACTGCCGCACCGGCAAACAGAAAGACAAGCATGATGAACGGAACCAGATATTTCGCAGTTATGTGATCTAACCGCATTCGTACACCGATGGAACGCTGTACCTAGAGCCCACGAAACCTATGCAACTCCCTCTCCCGAAGATTGGACGCATACGTCCCAGAATTCTAATTAGGCAAGCCAAACAATGAGATACCACTACCCGCCCAGAGCTGCGGGAATGGGACGATTATATAAATCTTATCGAAACCGACAACAAAAAATAAACATGGACCCAACACTCTGCAAACGGGATACAGCCAGATCTGCAAGCATTTTCAAAATATATCCTGATTCATCAAAACATATTATTACCATCTTGGCGATGGATATATTGGTACGGGAATTATTATTGCAACAAATCAATCCAACATCAGAACAATCGCCATTCCTGGACAATATTGGCAATAATTCATTGCCAGGGCAGCACCATGACAGGTTCCTGTTTTACAGGTGCCACACTATGTAAAACATCAGACGGCGCACATAAGGTATAAGCTGCCTTAGTGCGCGCCATCTGCCGGTTTCAAAAAAGCTGAACAGGCTATTTCTGCGCCTTTACCGGACCTTCATCAAAGCCGACAAAGATCTGGATGGTCTGCTTTTCCGGTATCGGAATGGAAATGCCCTTATCATTCATGACGAACTGGGTTGCGACATCACCATTGGAAATGTTCACCATCTGCTTGTGCAGCTGTGAATAGACCACCCGGTCGCCATCAAGGACCGCAACGCGGATCGGCATGGTGATCGTGCCATTGCGGTATTTCGGGCCAGGAACCACCTTGCCGGCGACGGCAACCTCAATATTCATCATGCCATCGCCATATTTGCAGGCACGGGTAATATCCGTAATGGCGGCCTGATAGACCACGCGATTCGGATCCTGCTCGCCGCCCTTTTCATAGGTGTTGAAGAAGGCTGTTCCTTCCCGCAGCGTGGCCTGTGGGCAATATGCGCGCAATTCCGATTCCTTGATTCGCGCTTCTCCATTGGAGGCGACCGTCGGACGACCCGTACCAGCCGTATTGCAGCCTGCCAGGGCGACAAGCAATGCTGCCGCGAACACCGAATACAATGGCGAATGATTCTTGGATGCTTTCTGCATATGCCGGGCTTCCCTGTGTTGTTCTGCTGTCCGAGACGATAGGCTATAGGCGAAGTCGCCTTCGTTTTCACGTTTTTTACACCGAAGGGCAAGCCTATCCCGCTTCACATGCTTTAAAAACTTGCGGCTTTTTTGGGGACGCTCTATTGCAATTGTCCGACTGAACGCCGTCCTTTGTCGAGATAAAGGCCCGAAATATGAAATATGTCAGCACACGAGGAAACGCACCGGTTCTGGGCTTCAGCGATGCACTGCTTGCAGGCCTCGCACGCGACGGCGGCCTTTACCTGCCGCAGGAATACCCACAATTCAGCCCCGATCAGATCCGGGCGCTGCGCGGCAAGTCCTATGCCGATATTGCCATTGCCGTGCTGACGCCGTTCACCGGCGGCGAGATTCCGGCCGATGATTTCGCGCGCATGGTACGCGAGGCCTATGCCACATTCCGCCATGATGCCGTCTGCCCGCTGGTGCAGACAGGAGCCAATGAATTCGTGCTGGAACTGTTCCACGGCCCGACGCTTGCCTTCAAGGATGTCGCCATGCAATTGCTGGCGCGCCTGATGGATTATGTTCTGGCCAAGCGCGGCGAGCGTGCAACCATTGTGGGCGCCACATCGGGCGATACGGGCGGCGCTGCCATCGAAGCCTTTGGCGGCCGCGACAATACGGATATCTTCATCCTTTTCCCCAATGGCCGTGTTTCTCCGGTGCAGCAACGCCAGATGACCACATCCGGCTTTTCCAATGTGCACGCGCTGTCCATCGAGGGCAATTTCGACGATTGCCAGGCGTTGGTCAAAGGCATGTTCAATGACCTTGCCTTCCGTGATGCGCTGTCGCTGTCTGGTGTCAACTCGATCAACTGGGCGCGCATCATGCCGCAGGTGGTCTATTATTTCACCGCCGCCTTGAGCCTCGGCGCACCAGACCGCGCCGTGTCCTTCACGGTTCCAACCGGCAATTTCGGCGATATTTTTGCAGGTTATGTCGCCAAGCGCATGGGCCTGCCGATCGAGCGGCTGGTCATTGCCACCAATGACAATGACATTCTCACCCGCACGCTTGAAACCGGTGCCTATGAAATGCGCGGCGTTGCCCAGACCACCTCGCCTTCAATGGACATCCAGATTTCATCCAATTTCGAGCGGCTCCTGTTTGAAGTGCATGGCCGCGATGCAGGCGCCATTCGTGGCCTGATGGACAGTCTGAAACAGTCGGGTGGCTTTACCATTGCAGATCAGCCGCTGGCTGCGATTCGCGCCGGATTTTCCGCCGGCCGTTCCACTGTCGCCGAGACGGCCGACATGATCAGGAACGTGCTGGAAAGCGACGGCTATCTGCTGGATCCGCATTCGGCAATCGGGGTAAAGGTTGCGCGTGCCAATGCAGATGCCACTACGCCAATGGTCGTTCTTGCGACCGCCCATCCGGCCAAATTCCCCGATGCGGTCAAGGCTGCCTGCGGAGTGGAACCACAGCTGCCAAACTGGCTTTCCGACCTTCACGGGCGAAAAGAAAAATTCACAGTCCTTCACAACGACCTGAAAATGGTAGAAGATTACGTAAAACAGCATTCCCGCGCATAAAAATTTCCATAAGCACGGGAACTGAGAGCGGTCTGAATGGGAGCTTTTCATGGGTGTTAAAGTAACGCGCCTTGCAAATGGTTTGACGATCGCAACGGATCCAATGCCGCATATTGAAAGTGTTGCATTGGGCATCTGGGTCAAGGCAGGCGCACGCAACGAAGCTCCAAACCAGCATGGCATCGCGCATCTCCTGGAACATATGGCCTTCAAGGGCACTGAAAACCGCACAGCCTGGCAGATTGCTTCTGACATTGAAAATGTGGGCGGCGAAATCAACGCCGCAACCAGCATCGAGACGACCTCCTATTATGCCCGTGTACTGCGCGATGATGTGCCGCTGGCCATCGACATCCTTGCCGATATCCTGACCGCATCCAAATTCGATGAGGATGAACTTGAACGCGAGAAGCATGTCATCATGCAGGAAATCGGCGCGGCCCATGACACGCCCGACGACATCGTGTTCGACCGTTTCACCGAGACGGCCTATCGCCATCAGCCCATTGGCCGTGCCGTTCTGGGCACGCCGGAAACGGTGCAGTCCTTCACGTCAACC
The DNA here is from genome assembly GCF_042653845.1 of Daeguia caeni. Classification (NCBI taxonomy): domain Bacteria; kingdom Pseudomonadati; phylum Pseudomonadota; class Alphaproteobacteria; order Hyphomicrobiales; family Brucellaceae; genus Daeguia; species Daeguia caeni. Next base: position 27,641 of record NZ_JBHSEL010000052.1, read on the forward strand.
GATCTGCGCAACTATATCGATGAACAATACAGCGCCGATCGCATGGTGGTGACGGCAGCCGGCGGTGTGGAGCATGATGCCTTTGTCCGCGAGGTTGAAAAGCGGCTTGGCAGTTTCCGTCCCCATAATACCGCGCCGACGCTCGATCTTGCCACCTATGTCGGCGGCGATTTTCGCGAAGACCGCGATCTGATGGACGCACAGGTACTGATTGGTTTTGAAGGTCGCGCCTATCATGTGCGCGACTTTTATGCATCCCAGCTCCTTTCCATGATTCTGGGTGGCGGCATGTCGTCCCGCCTGTTCCAGGAAGTGCGTGAAAAGCGCGGCCTGTGCTATTCGGTCTATGCCTTCCATTGGGGCTTTTCCGACACCGGCCTGTTCGGCATTCATGCCGCAACCGGCGGCAATGAACTGGTCGAGCTGGTTCCGGTCATCATCAACGAATTGCATCGCGCTGCCGAAAACATCCAGCCTGAAGAGGTTGACCGCGCCCGTGCGCAATACCGCGCAAGCCTGCTCATGGGGCAGGAAAGCCCGGCAAGCCGCGCCGGCCTGCTTGCGCGCCAGCTTCTGCTTTATGGCCGACCGATCAGCAACAGCGAATTGATGGACCGCCTGTCGCTGATCACGCCGACACGCCTGACGGATCTTGCCGGACGACTGTTCATTGACCGCAAGCCAACCATTGCCGCCGTCGGCCCGATTGGCAAGCTGATGAGCTTCGATCGCCTGTCCAATGCCCTGTCGAGCCGTGCCCTGCCGCACCGGATCGCGGTCTGACATCCAGGAGCCTGTCGCTCTGTCCTCATGGAACGTGAATTGGCCATGAATGCGCCAGCAACTGAAACGGGGCCTTTCGCAGCGGGCCGGAGAAATGCACAGGGAAAATGTCGGCCCCTCTCTTGCCGCTATTGTCAGTTATGTTCCTTGGCTTACAGTGGTAATCGTAACCGGGCAACATTTCTGTCATTGGCGTGAGGATCGCATGCTCTCTTCGGCAAAGATCAGGTTTGGCTGATGATCAGCTTACCGTTCCGCCAGCGTAATCAGGTCGCAACGCTTCATGGCGAGCGCGTCTATCTGCGTGAGCCACAAATGGCGGACTATGTGAGTTGGGCACGACTGCGCGAAAAAAGCCGCGCCTTCCTCACGCCATGGGAGCCGACATGGCCGGATGATGATCTGACCAGGAGTGCTTTCAAATACCGGATCAAACGGGTGCGGGAAGAAATCGAGGCCGGCTCAGGCTATCCGTTTTTCATTTTCCGGAACTCGGATGATCAACTGGTTGGCGGCATCACGCTTGGGCACATCAGGCGAGGAGTCGGACAAAGCGGCATGATCGGATACTGGAGCGGCGCTCCCTATGCCGGTCAGGGCTACATGACCGAAGCATTGGCGCAGATTATCCCCTTTGCTTTCGACCAGCTGCGGTTGCACCGGATTGAGGCAGCCTGTATTCCTGGCAATACAAGGTCAATACGGCTTCTTGAAAAAGCCGGATTTCAAAGAGAAGGACTTCTCCGCTCCTATCTCAAAATCAACGGGTTCTGGCAGGATCACCTGCTCTATGCCCTGATAGAGAGCGACAAAAGATTACTGGATAGCCATATGACACATGGCAAGGTTGGTCGCTGGTGAATTGCTTTTTTACATGGCTGCGTAAAGCAAGGCCACGTCTTCTTGTGGCGCTTGTTCTGCTGATATTTACTGCAACCAGTACGTCCGCAATCGAACCTATCAAGATATCCAAGGGCGATACGGCTCTTGACCTGTCACGCGCTGTCGAGATCCTGCGCGGCAAGGGCAGGAGCGTACAGGTTTCAACTGCACCCGGACCGGATGGCATTGTCCGGCGCATAGAGGTGCAGGCCGATGAGGGCAGCAAGACGTCCGGCGACTGGGCAGCCTTCACCATCGCCAATCCGACCGACCAGCAGCTTGACCGGCTGATCGTTGCGCCGCATTACCGTCTGGCCGGATCAGGCTTCATCTGGCCGGATCTCGGCTCACAGCGCATCGTCTCCATCACTCCCAGCGAGGGCTTTGCCCTCGACCGCCAGCCAAGCGCTGATGCGGATGTCTTCCGCATCACGCTCAATCCCGGTACGGTCATAACATTCGTCGCGGCCCTGTCCTCGAACAATCTGCCACAGCTTTATCTGTGGGAGCCGGAAGCCTACAAGGACACGGTCAATTCCTATACGCTTTATCGCGGCATTCTGCTGGGCATTTCGGGCCTGCTTGCCCTGTTCCTGACCATCCTGTTCGTGGTCAAGGGAACCTCGCTGTTTCCGGCCACGGCAGCACTGGCATGGGCCGTGCTGGCCTATATCTGCGTCGATTTCGGCTTCTGGAACAAGCTGATCGAAATATCGCCCGGCAATGAGCAGATCTGGCGGGCAGGCACGGAAGTCGCACTTGCCGCATCACTGGTGATTTTCCTTTTCGCCTATCTCAACCTGAACCGCTGGCATAATCATTTCAGCTATGGCGCGCTCACCTGGATTCTGGGTCTTGTCGCCCTTGCCGGTGTAGCCGTCTTCAATCCGCCCATTGCGTCCGGCATTGCCCGTTTTTCCTTTGCGCTGACCGTGATTGCCGGCGTGGCGATCATCGGCTTTCTTGCCGCCAAGGGCTATGACCGCGCAGTCATGCTGATCCCTGCCTGGCTTCTGACCGTGATCTGGCTCATCGGCGCCTGGATGGCGGTGTCGGGCCGGCTTGACAATGACATCGTGCAGCCGGCCCTTGGCGGCGGTCTGGTTCTGATCGTGCTGCTGATCGGCTTTACGGTCATGCAGCACGCCTTTTCCGGCGGCGCACTGCAACAGGGGCTCTTGTCCGACATGGAGCGTCAGGCGCTGGCAGTCATCGGTTCTGGCGACATCGTCTGGGACTGGGATGTCTTGCGTGACCGCGTGGTGACGGTGCCGGACATTGCCGTATTCCTCGGCAGTTCTGCCAATGCACTGCAGGGGCCGGTGCGCAACTGGCTGCCGCTGCTGCATCTCGATGACCGCGATCGCTTCCGCACATCGCTTGATGCCATTCTGGAAAATCGTCGCGGTCGTATCAATCAGGTATTCCGGCTGCGCGCCAATGACGGCCATTATCACTGGTACCGGCTACGCGCACGCCCCGTCATCGGTTCGGATGGCGAGGTCATGCGCTGCGTCGGCACCATGGTCAATGTCACCGAACAGAAGAAGGCCGAAGAACGCCTGCTCTATGATCCGGTGCATGACAATCTGACCGGCCTGCCCAATCGTGAACTGTTCACCGACCGTCTCACCAATGTGATGAACATGGCACGCGGCGAAAGCAATCTGCGTCCGACCGTGTTCATGATCGATATTGACCGTTTCAAGCAGGTCAATGACAGTCTGGGCATGTCTGCGGGTGATACGATCCTGCTCACCATATCGCGCCGCATTGCGCGGCTGATGAAACCGCAGGACACCCTGTCCCGTCTGGCCTCCGACCGTTTTGGTCTGTTGCTTGCCTCTGAAGGCGACGCCGGCCGCATCGCCGCCTTTGCCGAATCGCTCCGGCAGGCTGTCCGTGCCCCGATTGCCTATGGCAAGCGTGAGATTATACTCACTGCCTCGATCGGTCTCATCACCTGGACACGTACAGCCACCACAGCCGAGGACTTCATCAAGGATGCGGAACTTGCCATGTATCAGGCAAAGCGCTATGGCGGCGACCGCATCGAACCGTTCCGTCCGGCCTTCCGCGCCACGGGCAGCGACAAATTGCAACTTGAGGCAGACCTGCGCCGCGCGCTGGAGCGGCATGAAATCAATCTGGTCTATCAGCCAATCGTTCGTCTGAGCGACAACAGGATTGCCGGTTTCGAAGCCTTGATGCGTTGGGAACATCCGCGCCGTGGCCTGATTTCTCCCTCGGAATTCATCCCGATTGCCGAAGAAACCGGACTTATTCTCCAGCTTGGCCAGTTTGCTTTCCAGCGTGCCGCAGAAGACCTTGCCGCATGGCAGGAACAGTTCCAGAAACTGGACATGTTTGTCTCGGTCAACCTGTCCAGCACGCAATTGATCGGACAGGATCTGGTCAATGATATCCGCACGACACTGACGCGCTGCCATGTCCAGCCGGGAAGCCTGAAGCTGGAACTGACCGAATCCGTGCTTATGGAAAATCCGGAACATTCCGCGCATGTGCTGAACCGCATCAAGAGCATGGGCGTTGGCCTGTCGCTCGATGATTTTGGTACGGGTTATTCGTCGCTTGCCTATCTCACGCGCTTCCCGTTCGACCTGATCAAGATCGACCGCTCCTTCGTGCGCAATGACCTGCCGCTCAAGCTCACCCTGCTGCGCTCCATCATCGGCATGGCGCATGACCTTGGCCTTGGCGTTGTTGCGGAAGGTGTCGAGAACGAAAATGACGCAACGCAATTGCGTGAAATGGGCTGCGAATATGTGCAGAGCTTCCTGTTCGGCCAGCCATCCAGCCTGGATGAGGCAACCCAGATGATCAAGGATCAGCTTGCGGCCGCTCCGTCCAGTGCATGATGGATGACATGTGCACGCCCCCAGGCTTTCCTGATGCGTAGGGCATTCCGATGCAGGAGGCCGTCCTGATGCGTGGCCTGTCCGGATGCATGCCTTGCCCACAAACCGGGGCAAGACATGCCAGACACAGGCCAGCGCCCGAAAACAGGCCGTCAGGCGTGACCTGCGTCTGAAACGAGCCGCGACAGGTCAATACCCATCCGCTTCATCAGACGGTCATATTTGCCTTCAATGTCGCTGTCGAACAGCAGGTCGAGCGAAGCATCGCAATTGATCCAGCCATTGGCCGCCATTTCCGCTTCAAGCTGACCGGGCGCCCATCCCGAATAGCGAAGCGCCATGAGCGCGCGCTTTGGCCCTGCACCGCCATAGATGGCGCGCAGAATGTCAACCGTTGCTGTCAGGCACACATCCTCTGCCACAGGCATGGTCGATTCAACCATATAGTCATCCGTGTGCAGGACAAAACCGCGTGTCTGATCCACCGGCCCGCCATTGCGTATAATGATCTGCTGGGCGCGATTGGGCAGGGAAATCAGATCTTCATCCTTGACCAGACCGATCTGGTGCAACAGATCGGGGAATTGCACCGGCTGAACCTGGTTGATGATAAAGCCCATTGCGCCTTCATCGGAATGCGCGCAAATATAGACCACTGACCGAGCGAAACGCTCGTCACTCATTCCGGGCATGGCGAGCAGGAATTGCCCATTCAGAAAGCCCTGCATCGATTGGGTCCGAGCTCCTTTGAACATCGCATCAAGGGTAGCAATTCCTGTAAAAATGACAATGATGATTCGCAATTTGTAGCAAATTTAGTGCACGGAAATGCCAAATTCTTACATTTCAATGCTGATAATGGCGAAGAACTTGCCAGGATCATATTTTCAATACATCCTGAACACATGAAACATACTTGGCTTCTGATCTCGGCTTACGCATTTCTGGCATGCAATACTGTGGCCGAAGCCATGACTTCGGACTGGATGGAGACACCCGGCGGGCGGGTGCGCATCGTGATCGAGGATCAGCCTGTCGAGGCTGGTGCCGAGAAGGAAATCCGCGGCGCATTGCAGATCGACCTTCTGCCCGGCTGGAAGACCTATTGGCGCAATCCGGGCGATTCCGGCGTGCCGCCGCAGGTCAATCTTGAAAAGGGCAATGTCGAGATCGCATTTCCTGCCCCGACCCGTTTCGGCGATGCGCATGAAAGCGGCATTGGCTATAAGCAGCCGGTTTCCCTGCCACTCACATTCAAGCTGCAACCGGGCGACACACGGCTGAAGGGCAATGTGTTCCTCGGCGTCTGCGCCAATATCTGCATTCCGGTTCAGGCCGAATTCGACCTGCCCCTGACGGAGTCTGACGCACAATCGGCTTCCGCCATCGCCACGCGCATATTGGTCGATACTGCCTTTTCCCGCCTACCGGAGGCTGCAACGGAAACATTTGGCGTCAAACGCGTCACGCGCAATGCTGATGAGGCCCTGTTTGAGCTTGCCTTGCCGGACAAGTCTGCACCAGCAGAACTGTTTGTCGCCAGTGACACTGTTTCGCTTTCCCTGCCAAGCCCGACACTCACCGCCGACGGCAAGCAGGCGTTCACCACCAGAATCAGCGGCAAGGCAGACAATGCCATTGTCGACTATACGCTGATCCAGAATGGCAGGGCCGTATCCGGCAGGGTCAGTCTCGACTGAATTTTTACAAACAAGCGCGTTTTGAAATTGTCCGCAGCCGCGATATGGGGTTAACTGCAGGGGCTAGCCATCCGGCATGGCAATCCATGAATAACAGGCGGGCGGCTGAGACGGCGGCCGCCGCCATCAGGAGAGACAGATGACGATCAAAGTTGGCGACAGACTGCCTGCAGCGACTTTCAAGACCAAGACTGCGGATGGTGTCAAGGACATCACCACCGACGAAATCTTCAAGGGCAAGAAAGTTGTTCTTTTCGCAGTGCCAGGTGCATTCACCCCTACCTGCACCATGAACCATCTTCCGGGCTATCTGGAAAACCATGACGCCATTCTCGCCAAGGGCGTTGATCAGATCGCAGTGGTTGCAGTGAATGATCCGTTCGTCATGGGCGCTTGGGCACAGAGCACTGGCGCTGAAGGCAAGATCCTCTTCCTCGCAGACGGAAGCGCAAGCTTTACCAAGGCGATCGGGCTTGAACTCGACCTGACAGATGCTGGTCTTGGCACGCGCTCCAAGCGCTATGCGGCCATCGTCGAGGATGGCGTGGTCAAGGCGCTCAATGTCGAGGAAGTTTCGGGACAGGCCGTTGTCTCCGCCGCCTCGGCAATCCTTGAACAGCTATAATCCACCATTTCGCTGTGACCGCTCCCAAATGTGGCAACCACTTTTGGGAGCTGTTTCATGTGCCCTGGAGCCGTTCCGGACGGAAACCGGCACCACCTTTCCTGGAACTGCTTTATTCGTTTTTACCGTCAAACACGATGGAGCGATTGCGCCCTTGTGATTTGGCGCGATAGAGCGCCTCATCGGCAGCCTGGATCAACTGCTGGAAATCCGGGTGCCCGTCATGGGCCGCAACACCGATCGAGATCGTCAGGCCGATCTCACGGCCATCCTCCACGACAAATGGCGTGCTTTCGAAGTCGCTGCGGATACGCTCTGCAATATGCATGGCCTCGCTGGCAGTCGTTTCGATCAGGACAACGATGAATTCCTCACCGCCATAGCGAATGACATAATCGGTCGGACGAACGCTGCTGGAAATCGCTTCCGCCATCTGGCGCAGCACACGGTCCCCCGCAGCATGACCATAGGTGTCATTGATCGACTTGAAATGATCCACGTCAATCATCAACAGTGACAACGGGATATTTCTCTGGTTCGCCACCGCAACTTCACGCCCCAGAATCGCAGGCAGGAAGCGGCGGGTCAGCGCGGAAGTCAGAGGATCACGCGCATTGGAGGCGGCGATCAGGCCCTGAAACAGGTCGCTCAGAAGATATTTGATTTCTCCTATCAGCTCGTTGAAGCGGGAGAGCAGCGCTGACTGGTTTTCCGTCGTATGCAGCGCCGGCAGGATATCGTTATCGATGCTCGCGATTGCCTTTTCGATGCGAGCAAGCGCGGATGAATTCGGAAACACCACGGCAGCGCGATGGCGCACCCACAGGCCAAAGGACGAACTGCCAAGCGAGGCAATCTTGAAGCCCTGCCGATCATTCAGAAGATCGAACAGAAGCTTCTGGCTCCATTCCATCAACGAGGCACGCTGGGTTTCGCGCTCCAGCTCGACATCCTGGCCGAGCGAGAACAGGCGATAAGCCTCATCAACGCGTACACGCTCGACCGAACGCCGCACATAGGCCTTGCTCATGAACAGCATTGCATAATCGATCATCTCATTGATGATCACGATCTTTGCTGCAATGTCCCCCTCACCCACCGCGACGATTTTCGCGGTGATCGCTCCTTTCAGGATGGCTGCCCCATCCAGCACCAGATGAATGGGAATCTTGATGCGCGCATGGACATCGCCAATGATTTCCTGTCGTTTCTTGAACGCGGTCAGATCGCTCGCCAGATCAATGTTCACAAGATCCTTCAGCCATTTGGCAAGTGCAGAGCTTAACCGCTCCTGCACAATCGAGCGACTTAAATAGATACTCGCATTATCATCGCGCAGCAGGACATCATAAAATTGCGCGATCATTTCATCAGCGTTTTCTGATAAAATCCGCCGCAGCCCACTGACACATTCAGCCCGTTTTTGTTCATCCAGGCTACGGAAAAAAGCCAGGTCGTGGGTACGCATGATACATCCTGCAAACTAAGGCCAAAAAGGCTCGGTATTGTCACTGTCTAGCTAGTATATTTCATGTATACACTCAACTGGCAATCAACCGACAATTCGGTCGCGTAATGGTCCCGATGGCACATTGATGCCTGGGAGCCAGTGGTCACAACTCAAAATGCACACGAAATACAACGTTGCTGAGGATTGCTATGCCGCTTTTGCGCGAACAGCTTTCTTGCGCGATGCAATCACGATGCCAAATATGATCGCACTGATTCCGATCACATGATAAAGATGGATCGTCTCATCCAGAAAGATGATCGCCAGCACCACACCAAACATAGGCATGAGATGGATGGAGAGGCCAGCCTGTGCTGCACCAAGCCGTGCAACGGCGAAATTGTACAACAGGTAGGCAATCACCGACGGAAACAGGCCGATATAGGCAAGGGCCGCCAGCGAATGGGCATTGATGATCGTTTCCGCACCGGATGCACGTTCCCAGAGATAAAGCGGTACAAGCAGAAAGAGTGCCACGATGATCTGAACGATCAACAGGCCGACACGGTTGATGTCAGCCGGAATCCCGCGCAGCCACAGCGTATAAAAGGCCCATGAAATCATCGCGCAGAAGATGATCAGATCGCCGGTTGAAAAGGTCAGGGCGATCAGGCGCGTCCAGTCGCCATGCATGATGATGGTCAGGACACCGGCAAAGGAAAGCGCCAGACCACAGGCCTGGCCTGCGCTGATGCGCTGGCCATAAAACAGCGCGGCAAACAGCACGACCAGAATCGGAATGAACGAATTCAGCAACAGGCCATTGGAAGCGGTGGTTGTCTGCAGCCCGGCATAGACGAGAGAATTGAAGGCAAAGACGCCGGTGATCGATATGGCAATGATGCGCCATCTATATGCCCAGTATTTTGCCAGATCGCGCCGCATGGCAGCCAGGCCAAAGGGCAGCAATACGATCAATGCAATCACCCAGCGCCAGAATGACAGGGCCATTGGCGGAACCGTGCCCTGCATGGCCCGGCCGGCAATGAAATTGCCTGCCCAGAACAGCGGCGGCAGCGCCAGAAGCAACAGCCCGATCAGATCAATCGAACGCAAGCGTGCTTCAGTTTGTGTCGGCTTGTCTGATGACATGATTTCGTCGCTGCGTCCAATGTGAATGACCGGAGCTGTTCTATTGCGCAGAAAGACCCGCCTTGCAAGGCAGGTCCTGCCATTCCCTGTCGTGATGGCCCAAAAGTGCAGCCACGCCTGAAAGCAGCGATTATTCAACCGTCACCGATTTTGCCAGATTGCGCGGCTGGTCAACGTCGGTGCCCATGGTGACTGCCGTGTGATAGGCAAGCATCTGGATCGGCAGGGCATAGACCAGCGGCGTGATCAGTTCCGGCACATCCGGCAGGACGATGGTCGCCATCGTATCGATGCGTGCCCCTTCCGCCCCCTTCCTGTCGGTAATCAGGATGACGCGGCCGCCACGTGCTGCCACTTCCTGCATGTTGGAGACGGTCTTGTCATAGAGGCGATCCGACGGAGCAATGACAATCACCGGCATGGTCTCGTCAATCAGCGCAATCGGGCCATGTTTCAGCTCACCTGCCGCATAGCCTTCAGCATGGATATAGGAGATTTCCTTCAGCTTCAGCGCGCCTTCCATGGCGAGCGGATAGGACGTGCCACGGCCGAGATAAAGCACATGCTTGACCTTGGCGAGATGCTGGCAGATGGCCTCAATCTGGTTTTCAAGCTTGAGCACCTGATTGATATAGCGCGGCGCTTCGGAAAGCGCGCGCACCAGCTGCTGTTCCTGTCTGGCGTCGATGGTGCCGCGCGCCTTGCCGGCAGCAATCGCCAGAGCGGCCATGGCCGAAAGCTGGCAGGTAAAGGCCTTGGTCGAGGCAACCCCGATTTCCGGGCCAGCCAGCGTCGGGAAGATGGCATCGGACTCACGCGCAATTGTCGATCCGGTCACATTGACAACCGAAGCGATCTTCAACCCTTGCGCCTTGCAATAGCGCAGCGAAGCCAGCGTATCGGCGGTTTCGCCCGACTGGGATACAAACAGCGCCAGCGAATTTTTCGACAGCGGCATTTCGCGATAGCGGAATTCGGACGCAATATCGATATCGACCGGCAGGCGGGCGATCTGCTCGAACCAGTAACGCGCAACCGATGCCGCATAGAAGGCTGTGCCGCAGGCAGTGATGGTCAGGCGGTCAATCGTGCTGAAATCAACACCAATGGCTTCTTCGCGCACCGTGCCCATGGTGAAATCGAGATAGTTCGACAGCGTATGGGAAATTACTTCCGGCTGTTCGAACATTTCCTTTTGCATGAAATGGCGGTGATTGCCCTTGGAAACCAGGAAATTGGCGCTCTGCGATTTCTGCACCGGGCGTTCAACACGATTATTGTTTTCGTCATAGATCGTAGCGCCCTTGCGGGTCAGCACCACCCAGTCGCCGTCCTCAAGATAGACAATCTGATCGGTGAAGGGAGCAAGCGCAATCGCGTCCGATCCAAGGAACATTTCGCCATTGCCATAGCCAATGGCGAGCGGCGGGCCCTGACGGGCGCCAATCAGCAGTTCCTCATCGCCGTCAAACAGGAAAGCCAGCGCAAAGGCACCCTTCAGAAGGGGCAGGCTGTCGCGCACAGCCTCAACCGGCGTCTTGCCCTTTTCCAGCGCGCGTGTCACCAGATGGGCGACGGCCTCGGTATCGGTTTCCGTCTCGAACCGGCAGCCTTCCGCTTCAAGCATGGCGCGCAGTTCGGCAAAATTCTCGATGATGCCGTTATGAACAACCGCCAGACGGTTGGTGATGTGTGGATGGGCATTGCGCTCGACCGGACGGCCATGCGTTGCCCAACGCGTATGGCCAATGCCGATCACGCCGGGAAGCGGCTCCCTTGCAAGGCGGTTCTCCAGATTGACGAGCTTGCCTTCGGCGCGGCGGCGATCAAGCTTTCCGTCCTGAAGTGTGGCAATGCCTGCCGAGTCATAGCCGCGATATTCGAGACGCTTCAGCGCATCGACCAATCGTGGCGCGACCTGATCATTGCCGATAATACCGATAATTCCACACATGAAATATTGCTCCGCACGCCCTGCAATTCCAGCTTTGCGCCAGTGGTTTAAGGTCCAAAATCCGATCCGGCAATGCTTGCCCCGCCGGATCGGGAAATTCTTCCAACTATTTCGATTGCGCCCTGGCTGCCTTCAAGGCAGCATATCTTGCCCGCAATTCTGTTGCCCGGCCTTCCTTCATCACCTGACGGGCGCGCCCCAGCGCCAGCGCATCGGCCGGAACATCATCGGTGATGACACTGCCCGAACCGATATAGACATTGTCACCGATTGTCACCGGCGCCACCAATGAGGAATTGGAGCCGACAAAGACATTCTCGCCAATAATGGTCTTGAACTTGTTGTAACCATCATAATTGCAGGTGATCGTGCCAGCCCCGATATTGCTGGAGGCACCAATCATCGCATCGCCAATATAGGTGAGGTGGTTGACTTTTGCGCCTTTGCCGACATCGGCATTCTTGACTTCGCAGAAATTGCCAACCTTGACGGATTCGGCCAGTCTTGCCCCCGGGCGCAGCCGCGCAAAGGGGCCGACTTCCGCCCTTGGACCGATATGTGCCCCTTCAATATGGGAAAAGGCATGGATCACCGCACCCGAGGCGACATGCACGCCTGGGCCAAAGAACACATTCGGCTCGACAACAACGTCTGCCTCAATCAGCGTGTCATGCGAGAAGAATACGGTTTCCGGCGCAATCAGCGTGACACCGGCCAGCATCATTTCCTGCCGCTTGCGATCCTGCCAGATCGCTTCAGCCTCGGCCAGTTCCGCGCGGTTGTTGATGCCGAGGACATTATCAAACGGCACTTCAATGGCGGTGACATTCAGCCCCTTTTCATGCGCCAGCGCGACAATGTCGGTCAGATAATATTCACCCTTGGCATTGTCGTTGCGCACCGCATCAAGAAGCGGCAGGGCATGGGCACCACGCACCGCCATCAGGCCGCCATTGCAGAAGCCGATCTTTTTCTGCTCTTCGGTTGCTTCCTTTTCCTCGACAATGGCGATGAGACGTCCACCTTCCTCGATCAGGCGGCCATAGCCGGATGGTGACGGCGGGCGGAAGCCTATGACGACCAGATCTGCCCCTTCGGCCAATGTCTGCCGCGCCTTTTGCAGCGATTGCGCCTCAACCAGCGGCGTGTCGCCAAAAACGATGAGCAGGTCATCATAGCCGCGCTCCAGCGCTTCGCGGGCAGCCAGAACGGCATGCGCCGTGCCAAGACGATCCTTCTGCTCATAGGCCGAAACGGGACCGGCAAATCTTTCGACCGCAGCACGCACTTCATCGGCGCCACGGCCAACGACCAGCGCAATGTCGCTCTCGCCCGTCCCCTGCACGGCTTTCACCACGTGGCAGACAAGCGGCAGACCCGCAATACGGTGCAGAACCTTCGGCAGGCTGGATTTCATACGGGTGCCTTCACCGGCAGCCAGTATCACAGAAAGGCAGGAGCAATCAGTCATGACAAAGCAATCCAGAGTTCATGATCTTCAAAAATCATAGGAGAAATTTGTTGATGCAGCGTTACTGCTATTTTCCCAGAAAAACACCCTCAATTTGGCCCAGTGCAGGAAATGTCTCAAGCAGCCAGAAAGAGAAAGACTGCATTCCACCGGTGAGGAAAAGCACACCCGCAATGATGAGCAATATGCCCATTGCCTTTTCCACCTTGCCAAGGTGAACACGGAATTGTCCAAGAAAACGCATGAATGCGCCGGAAAACAGCGCCGCCACAAGAAAGGGAATGCCAAGGCCAAGCGAATAGGCGGCAAGAAGTGCAGCCCCCTCGCCCACGGTCTCGCGTCCGCCTGCAAGGGTCAGGATCGGTCCCAGAACCGGGCCAATGCATGGCGTCCAGCCAAAGGCAAAGGCAAGGCCCATAATATAGGCACCAGGTGGCGTTGCCGGGGCATTGCGTGCCTGAAAGCGCGCCTCGCGCGACAGGATGGACAGGCGCAAGATGCCCAGGAAATTAAGCCCCATCAGAATGATGACAAGGCCTGCCACAATGGCAATCTCCTGCTGCCAGGCCCGCAGAAACGCGCCAATGGTGGAAGCACCAGCACCCAGTGCGACAAAAACCGTGGTGAAGCCCAGCACAAAGCACAATGCAGCGATGATCAGCGAACGGCGCTGTGGCGAGGCCGCATTTTCTTCGCGGAAATCCTCAACACTGACACCAGCCATATAGCACAGATAGGGGGGCACCAGAGGCAGCACGCAGGGAGAAAGAAAGGACAATGCGCCAGCGATCGCCGCCGTCATGAAGGAAATATCCAGCACCAGAACCTCGCACGCCAGTTGAAACCCCGACCGGATCAGCCCGACCGATATGTCATAAGGTCTATAACCAATATCCTTCGAAATTGTACATTCTTAATGTGATGACCAGCATCATGACAAACACGGTCAAATTGCGGCAGCGAAAGCCGGTTGCAAATGCCTCTGGTCCCGGGCCTTGTCGACGCAAGTTTCTCTCTGTCTTTCTGAAAAGATCAACAATATCAAACAGGTGTCACAGGCGCTGCGCAGTGCAGGTCAAAGCTGCATGCGACAACATGCCTGTCATGCTGTTTCATGACAGGCACGTCGGGTTTCATCAGTCAGCGAACTGTGCAATTCAGTCGCGCACCCATGGCCCGTGGAAATCGCCTTCCCTGTCGATACGCTTGAAACCATGCGCTCCAAAGAAATCACGCTGGCCCTGAATGAGATTTGCTGTGCTGAGCGTCTGGGTGAAGGCATCGAAATAATTGAGCGCCGCGGCAAGAGCAGGTACCGGCAAGCCAACCAGCGCGGCATTGGCCACGACCTGACGCAGGCCGATGACCGCCTTTTCCATGCGCGGAATGAAGGCGGGCGCCAGCAGGAGATTTTCCGCCTCGCCTTCTTCAAAGGCATGGGCAATATCATCGAGGAATTGCGAGCGGATGATGCAGCCTGCCCGCCAGATGCGTGCGGTTGTTGCCAGCGGAATGTTCCAGCCATGCTCTTTTGATGCGGCCGCCAGCACGGCAAAGCCCTGCGCATAGGCGGCAATCTTGCCCGCCAGAAGCCCCTGTTCCAGATGGTTGAGGAAGCCTGCCTGATCAGCAATGTCCAGACGACGCATGCCCACCCCATATGCCTTGGCGGCGGTGATACGCAGATCCTTCCAGGTTGACAGCGAGCGCGCGGCAACGGCGGCCTCAATGCCGGTTGCCGGCACACCCAGCGCTTCCGCCTCAATGGCCGCCCAGCGCCCTGTGCCCTTCTGGCCGGCCTCGTCGCGGATAATGTCAACCAACGCCTTCTTGGTCTCCGGATCGGTTGTCTTCAGAACTTCCGCCGTGATTTCGATCAGATAGGAATTGAGCTGACCCTTGTTCCATTTTTCAAAGATGGCCCCGATTGCCGGGGCCGACAGTCCCAGACCATCACGCAGGACACCATAGATTTCGGCGATCATCTGCATGTCGGCATATTCAATGCCGTTATGAATGGTCTTGACGAAATGGCCGGCACCATCCGGCCCGACCAGCGCGCAGCATGGCTCGCCCTGATATTTGGCTGCCGCATCCAGCAGGATCGGCGCAATGCGATCATAGGCTTCCCTTGTGCCGCCCACCATCATCGATGGGCCATGACGCGCACCTTCCGCACCACCCGAAACACCCATGCCAACAAAGGTCGGATCATTCGGCCCAAGCGCGTTCAGACGACGCACCGTATCGCGGTAATCGGAATTGCCCGCGTCGATCATGATATCGCCTTTTTCCAGAAAGGCCTTGAGACGCGTGGTTTCGACATCAACCGGCGCGCCTGCCTTGATCAGGAAAATGATCGGGCGCGGCTTGCGAATATTGTCTGTCAGCACCTCGAAGGTCGGGCACGCAATCAGCCGGTCGCGCAAGGCACCGGCATTTTCAATGAAGGCCTGCAGCACTGGCTCTTCACGGTCATAAACAGCCACACGGTAGCCCTTTTCGGCAATATTCAGCGCCAGGTTTGACCCCATGACGCCAAGGCCGACCATTCCAATATCCGCTTTTTCCATTTTGACCTCAAACCATCAGCCGAATGACTGAACAACAGGAAATTCATTGCAACGGCTGGATCCGAAAATTCGGCAGACCGCAGCACGGCACGACAGATAATGACAAATGATCCTAATGCACATTCGCGAAAGCAGGAAACGGAATCAGGGCGAATGCGCACGGATCAGTCCAGAAGCCCGCGATAGATCAATCGGCGCTTCAGTGACAATTAGCCTCTTTTTGTGAGCAATTTTGGGCGAGGAATGGCTCCTGGACTGTAGATCAACAGGAAATGACCCCTTGCAACACCATTCCCATCTATTTCACCTTCAATGAGGAATGGCCGGTATATTTGAACGGCTCCATGCCTGCGCGTGCCAGCGCATCGGCGCGCTCATTTTCCGGGTGCCCCGCATGGCCCTTGATCCAGTGCCAGTTCACCTTGTGGGGTTTGCGCGCCTCATCCAGCGCCTGCCACAATTCGGCATTCTTGACCGGCTTTTTGGCTGCTGTTTTCCAGCCATTGCGTTTCCAGCTCTCGATCCAGCCGGAAATGCCGTCACGCACATAGACGGAATCGGTATAGAGATCGACTTCGCATGGCTCCTTCAGCGCGCTCAGGGCTGCTATGGCCGCCATCAGTTCCATACGGTTGTTGGTCGTTTCCGCCTCGCCGCCGCTCAATTCCTTCTCATGGCCATTATAGCGCAGGATCGCGCCCCAGCCGCCAGGGCCGGGATTGCCAGAACAGGCGCCATCGGTGAAGGCTTCGATCCGCTTCACGCTGCCGCTCCTGCCTTGACCTGTTCCGGTTCAAGCCCATATTCGACAGCCGAAGCGATCTGGCGGTGGAAACGCATGCGGCGCACATATTCCATCGGATCCTTCTTGGTGACAAAGCTGCCTTCAGGCGTATTCAGCCAGTCATAAAGCCGGGTCAACATAAAGCGCATGGCCGCCCCGCGCGCAAGCACCGGCAGCGCATCGGCCTCGGCCTGTGACAATGGCCGAATGCGGGTGTAGCCGCGCAAAAGTGCCGCCCCCTTGGTGCGATTATAGGAAAAATCCTTCTCAAAGCACCAGGCATTCAGGCAGATGGCGACATCATAGGCCAGAATATCGGTGCAGGCGAAATAGAAGTCGATGAAACCGGACAGCTTATCGCCGAGAAAGAAGACATTATCCGGGAACAGATCGGCATGAATGACACCCTGCGGCAGGCCCGCTGGCCAGTTCTGTTCGAGATAGGCAAGATCGCTTTCGGCTTCCGCCACCAGATCGGTTTCGACCTCTTCTGCACGATCACGCGACAGGTTCCACAAGGGACGCCAGTCGGCAAGCGACAGACCATTGCGCCGTTGCATGGGAAAATCAGCGCCAGCCAGATGCATCCGCGCCAGCCCCTCGCCCACCGCCTCGCAATGAACAACCGTTGGTCTGCGCATCCACATGCCCTCAAGGAAAGTCACGATCGCCGCCGGGCGGCCGGCAAGTTCGCCGATCATCGTGCCATCACGGCGCACCACCGGCTGCGGGCAATCAAGCCCCCGCTTGGCCAGATGCTGCATCAGCCCAAGGAAGAATGGCAGATCCTCGCGGTTGGTGCGCTTTTCATAAAGGGTCAGAATGAAGGAACCGGTGCTGGTGTGAAGCAGGTAGTTCGAATTTTCGACGCCCTCGGCAATACCCTTGTAGGAAGTCAGCCTGCCGATCTCGTAATTTTCGAGAAAGGCGCTGAGTTCGATTTCATTGATATCTGTATAGACGGCCATGCCGCTTACTGCCCCTGCTTCTTGATGCCGACGACGCGGTGTTCGCCGTTTACAAATGCCATATCGCGCACCGTCAGTTCCACATCGCGCAACTCGCGGTTCACAAGGAAATTTTCCGTTTCAACCGTCGTCTCGGCCAGTTCAATGCGCACATCAAAACGGGCACGGAAGGCATCGATGATCTCATCGACAATGATTTCCGGTGCCGATGCACCGGCCGAAAGGCCAACCACGGAAATATCGGCAAATCGCGCCCAGTCAATGTCTGCGGCACGTTGCACCAGCATGGATTGGCCTGCGCCTGCCTTTTCTGCCACTTCGACAAGGCGCTTGGAATTGGACGAATTGGGCGCGCCGACAATCAAAAACAGATCGCAGCCAGGAGCTGCGGCGCGCACCGCATCCTGGCGATTGGTCGTGGCATAGCAGATCGACTCGGCTGCAGGTGCGGTGAGCTTGGGAAAACGCCGCTGCAATTCGGCGATAATGCCTGCCGTATCATCCACCGACAGCGTGGTCTGGGTGACATAGCCAAGATTATCAGGATCGGCAAATTCGCATTTGCGTGCATCTTCGACTGTCTCTATCAGCGTCACCGCACCTTCCGGCAATTGCCCCATCGTGCCGATGACCTCTGGATGACCGGAATGGCCGATCAGGATGACATGACGGCCAAGGCGCTCATGGCGCATGGCCTGTTTGTGCACCTTGGAGACCAGCGGACAGGTTGCATCAAGATAAAACAGGTTCTTGGCCTTTGCATCGGCCGGCACCGATTTCGGCACGCCATGGGCGGAAAAGACGACCGGCTGATGACGATGCTCTGCCGGGATTTCATCCAGCTCCTCGACAAAGACCGCACCACGCGCCTGCAAGCCTTCGACGACATAGCGATTATGTACGATCTCGTGGCGGACATAGACCGGCGCGCCATATTTCTTCAGCGCCAGCACGACGATCTGGATGGCCCGATCCACGCCGGCGCAAAAGCCACGTGGCCCGCAAAGGCGAATTTCCAATGGTCGGCGCTGTTCACTCATCTGCATACTCATCCTTAGAGGTGGCCCCGAACCATGCCTGAGCAGGGCAGATCATTCAAGGCTTGAAACGGCCTCAGCGCAGACCGCATCTCTGCGCCCTTCCTGCCGCTTTCGTCTAGGCCAGCAGTTGGGCTGCTCAGCCGCGCTTGTCAAGCCCCGGCCTGTTCGCCGGTGCCCTATGATAGCGCCAGAGCCAGACGCCGACCACCGCGGCAAGTGCTGCGGCAAGCCCATACCAGGTCAGCGCATATTGCAGATGATTGTTGGGGAAATCGATGATCGTCACGCCGCCCACCGGCAGGCCGCCGGGATTGGGCGCATCATCAGCATCGATGAAGAAAGGCACCACCTTGTCCGCGTCCGCAAGGCCGGAACTTGCCACCATGGCTGTCCAGTCCTTCCAGTAAAAGACATTGCCGGCCGGATCATTGTCGGGGACGAACATGGACGGTTTCCCAGACAGGCGATCCCGCGCAAGGCCGATGATCACCACCCTGCCATCGACCTGCCCTTCCGCGCGCTTTGCCGGATCCTTTTTCTCATAAGGCACAAAGCCGCGATTGATGAACACGAAGCGCCCGTCATCAAGCTGCAAGGGTGTGTAGACATGATAGCCCGCCCCCCCTGCATGGGTGGCAAGGAAATGGCGCTCGCCTGCATGATCGAACCGGCCGGTTACCGTTACCGGGCGATAATCAACCGTCCCTTCTTTGGCATAGATCTCCTCCATCGCTGCAAGCGGCAATGGCGCATCATTAAGGCGCTGCATGGTCGAGGCGATCAGCGCCTCTTTCCATTCAAGCCGCTCAACCTGCCATGTGCCGAGCGCCAGCAATATGACCAGCGCTATGCCCGAGGCGACAAGAAGCCCGACCGGCAGGCGATGCTTATGTGCGGTTGCGTTCATTGACCATCGTCCAGACGCCCTTGCTGTGCCTTGTTGTGATATTGCGTATTGATGAGAATGCCCTTGATCCAGCGCATTGCGACAAGCCCCAAGAGAATGGCCAGCGGCACCCACAGGATGAAGTGCACCCAGAGCGGCGGGGCGATGTTCACTTCCATCCACAAGGCCAGCCCGACGACGATGAAGCCGATGATCAGGATCACGAAGGCGGCAGGCCCGTCGCCGGAATCGGCAAAGGAATAATCCAGCCCGCAGGCAGTGCAGCGCGGTGCGACCGCAAGAAAGCCATTGAACAGTTTTCCCTCACCGCAGCGCGGGCAGCAGGCCTTGATGCCACTTTTGACCGGATCAACGGGTGGATGAATATTCTGTTCGGACATGAGCCCTCCCCGGCACATGACTTTTGCCAATACTGGGCTTTTACCCATACGGATCGCAAAACAGAAGGCGGCCATGTCGCCAAGGCCGCCTTACACTCATGTCAAACCTGCCTAGCCATGCACCGGTGCGCCCCAGCTGCCCCAGACATAGATGGCAAAGAACAGAAACAGCCATACAACGTCCACGAAATGCCAGTACCAGCTCGCCGCTTCAAAGCCGAAATGCTGTTTCGGCGTAAATGCCCCGGCAAAGGCGCGAAACAGGCAGACCAGCAGGAAGATCGTACCGACGATGACGTGGAAGCCATGGAAACCTGTCGCCATGAAGAAGGTTGCGCCATAGATCGAGTCACGGAACTCAAAGGGCGCATGCGAATATTCGTAAAACTGCACATAGGTGAACAGCAAGCCCAGCGCCACGGTCAGCGACAGGCCAGCCAGCATGCCCTTACGGTCATTGTGCAGCAGCGAATGGTGCGCCCAGGTCAGCGTTGCACCCGACAACAGCAACGTGACCGTATTGTAGAGCGGCAAATGCAGCGGATCAATGACTTCCGTGCCCTTTGGCGGCCAGACGCCACCCGTATGAGTGGTGCGGGCAACCTGCTCCACTTCCGCCGGGAAAAGGCTTGCATCGAAGAAGGCCCAGAACCATGCCACAAAGAACATGACTTCCGAGGCAATGAACATGATCATGCCATAGCGCAGATGCAGCGACACGACGCGCGTGTGGTGACCTTCATTGCCTTCCTTGATCGTGTCGGCCCACCAGCCATACATGCAATAAAGAACAATGGCGAGACCAATGAAAAACAGCCATGGCGTGGCAAGATTATGCCCGAAAAACGGGAGCTCTCCCGAATTGATGTAGCGCATCCATGCAATGCCGCCAAGCGCAAGGATAAACACCCCGACCGAGCTCAGAAACGGCCACGGGCTTGGATCAATAATATGATAATCGTGGTTCTTGTGCTGGATGTCAGCCATATGTCTCCCCAGGCTCCTCTCTCATGCCCCTCGCATTGACCATTCAGTCAAGCGGTATCTGCATCACTCCACCAGTTGGCTGTTCCTTGCGGGAACCAGCCCAGTCCTGTGCTCCCATACCGCAACATAAAATTGTCTGTGCGGTTTGTCCTTGCGGCATTATGCGCCGCCTGAATCAACTGCCATTGCCCTGCGCCCCTGCACCGGCGACAGGCTGCGGCTTTTCAATCGGAAAGAAGGTGTAAGACAGGGTAATCGTTTTCACATCTTTCAGATCGGGATCATTGACGATTTCCGGATCCACAAAGAACACCACCGGCATTTCCATGCTTTCGCCAGCCTGTAAGGTGGTGTCGGTAAAGCAGAAACATTCAACCTTGTTAAAATAGGCCCCTGCGCGTCCCGGCGAGACATTGAAGCTCGCCCGGCCATAGCTTGGCTGATCGAACGCATTCTTAGCCTGATATTTGACCAGCGTGGTCTCGCCAATACGGATCGTCACCTCGCGCTGCATGGGGCTGAAATCCCATGGCAGACCATTGGCCGTATTGGCGTCAAAGCGCACATTGATGGTGCGATCAAGAATCGTGTCGGAATATTGCTCGGTGCGCTGCGTCGTGCCGGCATAGCCGGTATATTCGCAGAAAATACGGTAGAGCGGCACGGAGGCGTAAGCAACGCCGATCATGCAGACAAAAAACGACAGACAGGCCACAGCTATCGTCCTGTTTGAACGATTTTGCCTCCTCAAGCCGTCGTCATTCTTGTGTTCGGTCGCCATTTCACCCTCCCAGACCAGCGAACCTCACTCAGAAAGTTCGCTGTAATATGTTCGATCCGAGTTTGGCGATTGTTCCGGCATAAACAAGCACCACAAACAGGATCAGCGCAATGGCAAGACCGATGGAACGGTTGCGCTGCGCTTTTTTCTGTTTTTCGGTCAATGTCACCGTTTCGAGCCTGTCGATCTCGGTATCAAATGGCCCGGATTCATGCGGCGCTTTCGTCATGCCATTACTCCATAAGCAACAAGCGCCTTGATAACCAAGGCTTCAACCAAGAGCACCGCGAAGATTGCTGCGAGATAGATCAGCGAGAAGCGGAACAACTTGCGTGCAGCCGCAATCATTGCGGTCGTCCCTTCGGCCTTCCACAGCGCCCAGGCATAGTAGACGAAAGCTACCCCCAGCAAAGTGGAAATCGCGCCAAAGACCGGACCTGCAAAACCAAGCACCCATGGCAGAACACCAACCGGCGCCATGAGCAGCGAATAGAACAATGCCTGTAGACGGGTCGAGCGTTCACCCTTCACATTTGGCATCATCGGAATATGGGCGGCTTCATAATCATTGGTCGTAAACAGTGACAGCGCCCAGAAATGCGGCGGCGTCCACAGGAAGATGATCATGAACAGCACCGTACTGTCCAGCGTGATCTCGCCCGTCGCAGCCGCCCAACCGATCATCGGCGGGAATGCGCCTGCCGCGCCGCCAATCACGATATTCTGCGGCGTCGAGCGCTTCAGCCACATCGTATAGATGACAGCATAGAAGAAGATCGTAAACGCCAGCAGCGCCGCCGACAGCCAGTTGACCAGAAGCCCAAGCGTGATGACGGAAAAGACTGACAATGTCAGCCCAAAGGCCAGAACCTGATTGGGCTCAAGAATGCCTGCCGGGATCGGACGGTTGCGGGTGCGCTTCATCACCGCATCAATATCGGCATCATACCACATATTGAGCGCGCCCGATGCGCCAGCGCCAACCGCGATGCACAGAATGCTGATCGCAGCCAGTACCGGATTCATATGTCCAGGGGCAACAACCAGGCCAACCAGCCCGGTAAATACGACAAGTGACATGACACGCGGCTTGAGAAGAGTCACATAATCGCGCGCCGTCGCCTCGGAAAAGGCAAAGTCGGTTTCAGAATTCGTATTTTTTTCCACCAGAGACATAGAACGTCACAAACCTTGATTTCACAGACCACACCTCCCGCCTTTCCCAGGGGCGGATGAAGAAGCCTATGCCTTCATTTTCATTCCGGTGACTTACCTCTCTCATCGCCGGAATCGCCAAGCCGGAACAGACCATTCCGGCAATGCGCTTTAGGGCCATTTCAGGCCATGAATCAATAGTGCCTGATCTGGCCGTCGCGCATCCACAGCAAATGCGTTGCAGATACGCTGCTCTGCAGCCCTGCCCGAAACCAGCCGTCTGTCCCGAGCCGCCAGACCCTCACATCCCGAAAATTGTTTTACCCTTTTCGGGATGCCGGTTTTGCCGCGCATCCTGTCCGAAAACCGCTTCGCACTTTTCGGGATGCCGGTTTGCCTGCCGCGCATCTTGTCCGAAAACCGCTTCGCACTTTTCGGGATGCGCTTGTAACACAATCAAAGCGGGAAGGCGAAACCCTGAGCGGGTTCCGCCAATCACCATTACTTGATGCGTGGGAGCTGCTCCCACTGATGGTATGGCGGCGGCGAAGGCAGCTGCCATTCCAGCGTTGTTGCTCCCGGGCCCCACGGATTGGCGCCCGCCTCGCGCTTCTTCGCGAATGCCTCGAAGATATTGTACAGGAAGATCAGTACGGCAAAGCCGGAAATATAGGAGCCGTAGGACGAGACCATGTTCCAACCCGCATAGGCATCCGGATAATCGATATAGCGGCGCGGCATACCGGCAAGTCCAAGGAAATGCTGCGGGAAGAAGACCATGTTCACGCCAATGAAGGTGACCCAGAAGTGCAGCTTGGCCGTGAATTCATTGTACATATAACCGCTCATCTTCGGGAACCAGTAATACCAGCCGGCAAAGATCGCAAAGACCGCGCCCAGTGACAAAACGTAGTGGAAATGCGCCACGACGTAATAGGTATCATGCAGCGAACGGTCGAGACCGGCATTGGCAAGCTGAACCCCCGTCACGCCACCGATGGTAAACAGGAAGATGAAGCCAATGGCCCAGACCATGGGCGCGCGGAAGGTGAGCGAACCGCCCCACATGGTGGCAATCCACGAGAAGATCTTGATGCCGGTCGGCACGGCAATCACCATGGTTGCAAAGACGAAATAGCGCTGCGTGTCGAGCGACAGGCCCACCGTATACATGTGGTGCGCCCACACGACAAAGCCGACAACGCCAATGGCAACCATGGCATAGGCCATGCCGAGATAGCCGAAGATCGGCTTGCGCGCGAAGGTCGAAATGATGTGGCTGATGATGCCGAAGCCTGGCAGGATCAGGATATAGACTTCCGGGTGGCCGAAGAACCAGAACAGGTGCTGGTAAAGGATCGGATCACCACCGCCATCCGGTGCGAAGAATGTCGTGCCAAAATTGCGGTCGGTGAGCAGCATGGTGATGCCACCAGCCAGAACCGGCAGCGACAACAGAAGCAGGAATGCCGTCACCAGCACGGCCCAGGCGAAAAGCGGCATCTTGTGCAGCGTCATGCCCGGCGCGCGCATGTTCAGGATCGTGGTGATGAAATTGATCGCACCCAGGATCGACGAAATACCGGCAATATGCAGCGACAGAATGGCAAAATCGATGGCAGGCCCAGGCGACCCCGAAGTTGACAGCGGCGGATAGAGCGTCCAGCCACCGCCGGGCCCCCAGCTACCGGGCGCGGCCGGCATGAACAGCGAGATCAAGAGCAATAGCAGCGCCGGCGGCAGCAGCCAGAAGGAAATATTGTTCATGCGCGGAAAAGCCATGTCCGGCGCGCCGATCATCAGCGGGATCATCCAGTTGGCATAGCCACCGATCATGGCCGGCATGACCATGAAGAAGATCATGACCAGCGCATGCGCCGAGGTGAACACGTTGAACATGTGCTTGCCGGCATCCAGTGCGCTGTCACCATCAACGCCATAAACCATCTGCGCCAGACCCGTGAAGATCTGGATGCCCGGTTCCTGCAATTCGGCGCGCATGGCAATGGAAAGGGCCGCGCCAATAATGCCGGAAATGATTGCAAAGATCAGATACAGCGTACCGATATCTTTATGGTTGGTCGAGTAAACCCAGCGCACCCAGCCATGCGGCTTGTGGTCGTCATGGGCACCATACTCGTGAGCTGCAGTGCCAGCCATGAAATTTGCTCCCGTCTTTCAACAGTTCTGCTACGCATTTGCCTTGCCACTTTATGGATCACAACAGGCAATGCGCGCGGAGAATAATCAGAGCACGGTTTTCCCATAGTACCGGTCAAACAGTGCGGTATTCCTATTGCGCGAAGACCCGGAAATGACTGCCGGGTCAGGCTCCGCCGCTAGAAGCCGGCGGAGGCCACCTTGTCTTTCGCGCCGCCATAGACGGCAGCCTGCAGCGCCTTGTTCGCGCCCGGCAGATCGGTTGCAGCCGCAGCCAGCCACGTATCATACAGATCCCGTGACACAACGCGAACCGCAATCGGCATGAACGCATGATCCTTGCCGCACAGTTCGGAACATTGGCCGAAATAGAGACCTTCCCGGTCAGCCTTGAACCAGGTTTCGTTGATACGGCCGGGGATCGCATCCATTTTCACGCCAAAGGCAGGGATCGTCCAGGAATGGATCACGTCTGCCGCCGTCACCAGCAGGCGGACAGTCTCCCCAACCGGAACGACCACTTCATTATCAACCGCCAGCAGGCGCGGATAGATCGCACGGTCTTCCTTGCCGAGTGCGGCACGGTCAGCGTCACTCAGAATGACGGAATCAAAGCTGACCGGATTATCAACCTGATATTCATAGCCCCAATACCATTGATAGCCCGTGGCCTTGACCGTCAGCTTCGGCTCTTCCGGCGAATATTGCGCGGTCAGAAGCTGGAATGAAGGCACAGCCAGAAACAGAAGCACAATGACCGGGCCAATGGTCCAGATCACTTCGATCATGGTATTGTGGCTGGTCTTGGATGGTTCCGGATTGGCGCTTGCGCGAAAGCGCAGGATACACCAGATCAAAAGAACCAGAACCAGCAGCGTAATCGGTATGATAAACCACAGCGTATAACGCTCGAACCAGTGAATCTGTTCGGCGATGCCGGTTGCCGCTGGCTGAAAACCCATTTCCCATGGACGCGGCTGTTCCGCCACGGCGACGCCTGATGTCCACAAAACTGCGAGAACGCCCGCAACGGCGCCCCACGTCGAGGTTGCAATTTTTTCCACCAGTATTCTCTCCCTTTTCGCCCTTGCAGGCTGGACGCCGGATACTCCTTTCGGGCCGCATCCCCCCTTCGGCGTTCATCCCACATTAACGCACATCCTCCAGAAGGCGAATATGTTCCTGTGCGGCATTTTTGCGCGCAGGCAATCGCAGGACAGGCTGTGCCAAGGCCAAACTTTATGATGCCAGTTCCGGCAGGACATGACAAAATGGTACGAAATGGCATCATTCTCATAATGAAGCCACGATTTGGACTGACGTTCCTGTCGGCTCATGATCCGGAAAATGAAATCCCGTTTCGGGATGAAGGACATGCGCCGCAAGGAATTTGGTGCCCCCGAAGGCATAAAAAGCCTTATGGGGGGCATTCATGCAAACGAAATTCGAACGCATCCTGGATATTTCAGGTTTAATGAGAAATGCCCCATGAGTTGCGTGACAATCGGCTGAACTGGCGCTATCACCGTTGCCGGACGAGAAAGGTTCAACAAGGCTCTGACACAGTGATGATCGCTTTTCTTGGCTGCTGCAGCGCGTTAACGTCCCGGTGATTCGATCTGGAGATTTCATGATTTTCGACATGCTTTCCTGCCGTCCGACCATCAAGCATCTTGCGATGCTCGCTGCTGGTGCATGCCTGTCCTTCGGACTGACCATTGCGCCAGTTTCAGCACAGAACAATTCCGCTGAAGACAAGCCTGCGACCGCACCGGCAAGCGATGCCGCGCAAGCGCAGACCAGCCAGCCGCGCCAGAGCGGCACGCTAAGGTCGCAGCACGGCGCCTGGTCGATCCTGTGCGACACCCCTGCCGGCGCCAAGACGGAACAATGCGCACTGATCCAGAATGTGGTTGCCGCAAAGCGCCCGGAACTGGGCCTTTCGGTCGTCATCCTCAAGACGGCAGACAACAAGGCACGAATCCTGCGTGTTCTGGCGCCACTTGGCGTTCTCCTGCCGAACGGTCTCGGCCTCAATGTCGATGGCAAGGATATTGGCCGGGCCTATTTCGTGCGCTGCTTTGAAGACGGCTGCTATGCCGAGGTCATTCTGGAAGATGACCTGTTGAAGACGCTGCGCGAGGGCAAGGCGGCAACCTTCATCGTGTTCCAGACGCCGGAAGAAGGCGTCGGCATTCCGGTTGATCTCAACGGCTTTGGCGAAGGTTTTGATGCCCTGCCATAAAGTCTTGTGATCAACAGTTGTTATCCAGGAAATTAGCGCTTACATCCTGCAGCAGAATATTTGCTGCAGGATTTGTTTTATGAAAAGCCTGATCGACAGTTTCGACATAAGCCGTGATGAAATCGAGCGCATCGTTGCCGACAGCCTCAAGGGCAGCGACGATGGCGAGCTTTATCTGGAATATCGCGAGGCCGAATCCCTGCTTTTCGACAATGGCCGTCTCAAGACGGGATCCTTCAATCAGGATCAGGGTTTTGGCCTGCGCTCGGTTGCCGGCGAGACCATCGGCTATGCCCATGCAGGCGAGCTGTCAGCGTCTGCACTCAAACGCGCTTGTGATGCGGTCTCGGCGACACTGAAGGGCTATGGCGGCAGCTATTCGGCGGCGCCTGCCGGCACAAACCGTCGTCTTTACGGTGATGAAAATCCGATTGGCAGCCCAGGCTTTGATGCCAAAGTGACCTTGCTGCAGGAAATCGACGCCTATCTGCGTGCGAAAGAGCCGAAGGTGCGGCAGGTTTCCGTTTCGCTTGCCGGCTCATGGCAGCGGGTGGAAATTTTGCGCGCGGACGGCCACCTCATGCAGGATATCCGTCCAATGGCGCGGCTCAGCATTTCGGTCGTCGTCGGCAATGGCGACCGGCAGGAATCAGGTTCGCATACGGTTGGCGGCCGCAAGGGTTTTGGCGATTTCATCACCACCGAAAGCTGGCAAAGTGCCGCCAACGAGGCCCTGCGTCAGGCGCTGGTCAATCTTGAGGCCATCCCTGCCCCAGCTGGCACCTTCGACATCGTGCTTGCCAATGGCTGGCCGGGCGTCATGCTGCATGAAGCGGTTGGCCACGGGCTTGAAGGCGATTTCAACCGCAAGAAGACATCGGCCTTTGCCGGGCTGATGGGCGAGCAGGTCGCGGCCAAGGGTGTTACCGTTGTTGACGACGGTACAATTACCGAACGGCGCGGGTCACTCACCATTGATGATGAAGGCACGCCCACCAATTGCACCGTTCTGATCGAGGATGGCAAGCTGGTCAATTATATGCAGGATCGCCAGAATGCCCGCCTGATGGGCATGCAGCCGACCGGCAATGGTCGTCGCGAATCCTATGCCCATGCGCCCATGCCGCGCATGACCAATACCTATATGCTGTCGGGCGACAAGACGCCGGAAGAAATCATCGCCTCGATGAAGAAGGGCATCTATGCCGTCTCCTTTGGCGGCGGACAGGTGGATATCACCTCCGGCAAGTTCGTTTTCGGCTGTACCGAAGCCTATATGATCGAAGACGGCAAGATCGGCGCGCCGATCAAGGGCGCAATGCTGATTGGCAATGGCCCGGACGCCATGCACCGGATCTCGATGATCGGCAATGACATGAAACTGGATACCGGCAGCGGCAATTGCGGCAAGGGCGGGCAATGGGTACCAGTCGGCGTCGGCCAGCCGCATCTGCGCATGGATCAGGTAACCGTCGGCGGCACGGCGGTATAATCAGCTACCGACATGACATGTCTCCCAAACGGGCTTTGGGAGATATCCATGAAACAATGAACAGGGCATTGCGCATGATCCCGATGGGAGATGCCCTGGGCCGCATTTGCTTTAAAGATCTGGTTCTTCTTCCAGCAGACCCTGAACGAAATCAAACAGGCCGGGGCGGCGGTCACGCCGCAGGCGTTCTGCCGTGATAATGCCCTTGATGCCGGCATAGGAGCGTTCAAGGTCTTCGTTGATGACGATATAGTCGTATTTGACCCATTTCTGGATTTCCAGACGTGCATTCTTCAGGCGGGTCTGAATGACTTCCGGCGTGTCTTCCGCACGGCGGTGCAGACGGTTCTGCAATTCATGCATCGTCGGCGGCAGGATGAAGATGGACACCACATCGGCCGGCATCTTGGCCTGCAATTGCTCGGCCCCCTGCCAGTCAATGTCGAACAGCATGTCCTGACCATCGGCAAGGGCCGCTTCTGCGGTTTCGCGCAGCGTGCCATAGAAATTGCCATGCACTTCCGCCCATTCGATCAGCTCGTCATTGTCGCGCAGGCGTTCAAATTCACGCCTGGAAATGAAATGATAATGGACGCCATTGATTTCACTCGGACGGCGTTCGCGTGTCGTCACGCTGATCGAAAGCGACAGTTTCATCGCCGGATCATTCAAAAGCTGACGTGCAATGGTCGATTTTCCTGCGCCTGACGGCGAGGAAATCACCACCATCAGGCCCCGACGCGCAACGCCATTTTCAACCGACGTGATGGCCATATTCCCTTACTCCAGATTCTGTACCTGCTCGCGGAACTGATCGACGACAGCCTTCAGTTCAAGGCCTATGGCTGTGATCGAGGCCGCATTGGACTTGGAGCACAGCGTATTCGCTTCACGATTAAACTCTTGTGAAAGGAAGTCGAGCTTGCGCCCGATTGGCCCACCTTCCGACAACAGTTTCCGCGCGGATGCCACATGTGTATCCAGCCGGTCAAGCTCTTCCTGAATATCCGCCTTGGTGGCAAGGAAGGCTGCCTCCTGATAAAGCCGTGCCTCGTCCAGCTCGCGCGCGGCGTTCATCAATAACGAAACCTGCGCCTGCAGCCGTGCCCTGATCGCCTCGATACTGCGCGCAGGATCATTTCGCGCCTGTTGCGTCAGGCGTTCAATCATATCAATATGGCCATCCAGAATTGCATGAAGCGCCTTGCCTTCCTGTCTGCGCGCCTCGGCGATCGCCTGCAGGGCCTGTTCGAACCCCTTGAGAACGGCTGCTTCAAGCGCCGCCTGTTCTTCCGGCTCATCCTGCAACTGGGTCTGGTCCATGATGCCGCGCAGCGACAGGATCCCGTCAACGCTTGCAGGCGCCAGACCATGCTGGCTCTGCAATTGCTGCGCCAGTTTCAAGACCTCATCCAGCATGGCGTGGTTAATGGTAAAACCGGCCTGGACCTCGTTTTTCTCAACGCTGAGGGAAGCCTGAAAATTGCCGCGCGCAAAGGTGCGGGCAAGCAGGGAACGGATGGGATGTTCCACCGATTCCATCCCCTGCGGCAGGCGTAGACGCAGATCCAGCCCCTTGCCATTGACTGAACGCACCTCCCAGACGATGCGCGTCTCCATGCCCAGACCGTCCCTGCTCTGTGCGCGATGCTGCATCGTGTGACGCGCGAAGCCGGTCATGCTCTGTAGCGCCATGATCAAATCCTTTGCTGCACTCCTGCAAAAGCCTATTTGCCTGGAGATTTGAAAAATCAAACCCGGAGCGTGATGCTCCGGGCAGAACAGAGCCCCTGAAGAAGGTTACTGGCTGGTGGTTGCAGCATTATCCTTCGACGCCTTTTGCTCAATCGCACGCCATTTGCGTACATTTTCATTGTGCTCTTTAAGCGTCGAGGCAAAAACATGCCCCCCCGAACCATCCGCCACGAAGTACAGATCATCCGTTTCCAATGGATTGGCCACGGCCTCCAGCGCAGCCCTGCCCGGATTGGCTATCGGCGTTGGCGGCAGTCCATTGATCACATAGGTGTTGTAAGGCGTCGGCTTTTCAATATCCGACTTGAAGATCGGACGGTCTGACGGCTTTCCTGCACCACCGAACAGGCCATAGATGATGGTCGGATCGGATTGCAGGCGCATGTTCTTTTTCAGGCGGTTGATGAAGACCGAAGCCACATGCGGACGTTCAGAGGCAATGCCGGTCTCCTTTTCAACAATCGAGGCCAGGGTCACGAACTCATTGATGTCCTTGAGCGGCAAATCCGGCCGACGCTTGGCCCAGATTTCCTCAACCAGCTTTTTCTGTGAGGCAATCATGCGTTCAATGATTTCCGTGCGCGTCGTGCCGCGGGTGAAATTCAGCGTGTCCGTAAACAGCGAGCCTTCCGGCGGCAGGGTCTTTGGCATATCGCCAACCAGAATATTGTTGTTCTGGATACGGTTGAAGATCTGCTGTACCGTCAGCCCTTCCGGAATGGTCAGAGAATACATGATCGACTTGCCGCTGGTCAGGATATTCATGACATCGCGCATGCTTGCTCCAGCCGGGATGGCATATTCGCCGGCCTTCAGATCATTCTCATGACCATAGGCGCGCACGCCATAGCGGAACACGCTGGCGTCGCTGACAATATTGCGACTCTCAAGGCTGTTCGAGATTTCCAGAATGCCGGAACCGCGCTTGACCACAAATGTCGTGTCAGCGGTCAGCGGGCCCCTTTCGTCAAACTGCACCTTGCCGATATAAAACAGCACCGATGCACCAACCAGCACCAGCACCACAAGCGACAGCATGAAATTGAGGAAGATGACGACCTGGCTGCGCGCAAGGCGCGAACGCCGGCGCTGCTTGGCCGGCTTCCCGCCAGCCTTGTCACTCCGGGTATTGGTAGCCTGCGCGTCCGATTGGCCTTCGCCCATGTCGAGAGAAGCGGCCATAGGCGCGGCCTGATCTGACGCTATATGACCGGACTGTTCGGCACTCGGCGTAGTTTCGGGCTGCGCGTCTGAATTCACTTTCTTACCTCTGCACCAGGTGCAACCTGTAGGTTGGCCATCAGGTTGCCCATATTCAATAGGTCACCATTCCTGCAGTGATTCTAGCGGCGACATCTGTCCTTATTTTGGCGCGAAACCAAAAAAATGCACTTCAAATATGCCGCCAGACCACAGGCAATCATACCCAGTCCAGACAAGCCCTTTCAATGCATGCAGCCACGCCCTGTTCAGGCGCGGCTCTGTGTTCAGCCAGCGTAACGGCGCAATATCAACGAGGCATTGGTGCCTCCAAATCCAAAGGAATTGGACAGCGCCACATCGATCTTGCGTTCACGCGCCTTATGCGGCACGAGATCGATTTTCGTTTCAACCGCAGGCTTGTCGAGGTTCAATGTCGGAGGAGCGACATTATCGCGAATGGCCAGCGTCGAGAAGATGGCCTCAGCCGCGCCCGCAGCCCCCAGAAGATGACCGATCGACGACTTGGTCGAGGACATGGAAACCTTCGATGCCGCATCGCCGACAACGCGCTCGACAGCGGCAAGCTCGATCGTATCGGCCATGGTCGAGGTGCCATGTGCGTTGATATAGTCGATCTGGTCAGGCGTGATGCCGGCGCGCTTGATCGCGGCGACCATGCAGCGTTCCGCACCTTCACCATCTTCCGTCGGAGCGGTGATGTGGTACGCGTCACCCGACAGACCATAGCCGATCACTTCGGCATAGATTTTGGCGCCGCGGGCCAGCGCGTGTTCCAGTTCTTCCAGAACCACAATGCCCGCGCCCTCGCCCATGACGAAACCGTCACGGTCTTCATCATAAGGACGCGATGCTGCGGTCGGATCATCATTGCGCTTGGTGGATAGTGCCTTGCAGGCGGCAAAGCCTGCCAGCGAAATGCGGCTGATCGGCGATTCCGTACCGCCGGCCACCATCACATCCGCATCGCCAAAGGCAATCAGTCGGGCCGCATCGCCAATGGCATGCGTGCCGGTTGCACAGGCGGTGACCACCGAATGATTCGGCCCGCGCAGCCTGTGCTTGATGGAAACATGACCCGAAGCAAGGTTGATCAGACGACCAGGAATGAAAAACGGCGAAATACGGCGCGGCCCCTTGTCGCGCAGCGTATAGCCGGCTTCGACAATGCCCTCGATTCCGCCAATGCCCGAACCGATCAGAACACCTGTGCGCACCTGATCCTCGTCGCTTTCCGGATGCCAATTGGCATCTGCCAGCGCCTGATCGGCCGCACCGACAGCATAGATGATGAAAGGATCGACCTTACGCTGTTCCTTGGGGTCCATGTAAAGGTCTGGATTGAACGTACCATTGGTGCCGTCGCCAACAGGAATACGGCAGGCGATCTGGCAGGCCAGATCATCCACCTCGAATTCCGTGATGCGCCGAGCGCCGCTTTCACCAGCCAGAAGCCTCTTCCAAGTCTCATCGACGCCGCTTGCCAGCGGCGAGACCAGACCAAGCCCGGTGATAACGACACGCCTCATAGTCATTCCTTAAACTTCGCTCTTGCCCGTGCCTTCAACCCGGAGGGGCGTCACAAGCACCCGGCATTTCATGATTGTTCAAGCGCCCTTGTAAACTTACCCGGCCAGTCAACGGCGCCAGCTTACAACGCGCACGGGATATCAGATCATCAACATTACCGAATGGCGGCGCAAATGCGCAACCCGCCTTTCCGCCTTTTCAGGACAGTATCAGATTGTCGATGGGATATTGCAGCGCATATGCAATGGACAGCACTCGCCCACCTGATCAGGGCCTGGCTGGCAGCACAGTCCACCAACGCACAATCTGAAGGACAGACAGGCTGAAAACGAACAGGGCCGGATTCTCAAGGAATCACGGCCCCATTTGTACAGAATTAGGCCGAAGCCTTTTCGATGAACTTAACCGCGTCGCCAACGGTCAGGATCGTTTCAGCAGCGTCGTCAGGAATTTCAACGCCGAATTCTTCTTCGAAAGCCATGACCAGCTCGACGGTGTCCAGGCTGTCTGCGCCGAGATCATCGATGAAGCTTGCACCTTCGGTGACCTTGTCGGCATCTACGCCCAGATGTTCAACAACGATTTTCTTGACGCGTTCTGCGGTATCGCTCATGTCGGAACCTCGACCTGTGTGTTTGTTTGCTCTGCCTTGGTTAGCGGCATGCAGGATTGTAATCAAGTTGTAAGATGCCCGCCACCTATAGGCGCTGACGCCCAGACAGTCATCCTGTGGATATTCCTTGCGGAATGAAATGCGACAGGACACACCCTGCCACAATTCTCACTCGGCGCATTACCACGCTTCTTGAGCGAGGCAAAGCGTATTTTCCTTTTGATACCCCAACGGAATGGTCATTTCTAACAAAAATACCAGCCCATTATATCAAAAGTAAATATCTGACCGGCAGTCGCTGCCATCAGATCATCGCCATGCCGCCATTCACATGCAGCGTCTGACCGGTAACATAGGCAGCTTCATCGCTGGCAAGATAGACGACAGCGGCCGCAATATCCTTGCCCGCCCCCATACGCTTCATGGGAATATTGCCCATGATCGCTTCTTTCTGCTTCTCGTTGAGCTTGTCGGTCATGGCCGATTCGATGAAGCCCGGCGCAATGCAGTTGACGGTTACATTGCGGCTGGCGATTTCCTGCGCCAGAGACTTGGTAAAGCCGATCAGGCCAGCCTTGGAGGCACAGTAATTGGCCTGCCCCGGATTGCCCGTCACACCAACGATCGACGTGATATTGATGATGCGACCAAAACGGCGGCGCATCATCGGATGGGTCAGCTCGCGGGTGAGATTGAATACGGATGTCAGATTGATGTTGAGCACCGTATCCCAGTCCTCATCGCTCATGCGCACGAACAGACCATCGCGGGTAATGCCGGCATTGTTGACCAGAATGTCAATGCCGCCCATTTCCTCCTCGGCCTTCTGGCCCAGTGCCTTGACGGCTTCGCGATCAGAAAGATTGGCGGGAAAGACAAAAACGCGCTCGCCGAGCTCGGCGGCCAGCTCCTTCAGCTTTTCTTCCCGCGTGCCATGCAGGCCGACGATTGCGCCCTGCGCATGCAGAGCGCGGGCAATCGCCTCGCCCAGACCGCCGGTTGCGCCAGTAACAAGTGCCTTGCGGCCTGACAGATCAAACATGGTCATTCCCCTTTTTCAGGAATTCAGATTACGAATTGAGAGCATTGAGCGCGGCTTCGATTTCCTCGGCCGTACCGATCACAGCCCCCGCCACATCCTTGGAGATGCGGCGCGCAAGACCGGTCAGAACCTTGCCCGAACCCACTTCATACAGCGAGGTTACGCCATTTTGCGCAAACCACTCAACAGTCTCGCGCCAGCGCACCTGGCCGGTGACCTGCTCGACCAGAAGATCGGCAATTTCATTGGCATCCGTCACGGGCGCCGCACGCACATTGGCAATGAGGGGGACAACCGGATTGTGCTTCTCAACCCTGGCCAGGGCTTCGCGCATGGCTTCTGCGGCAGGCGCCATCAAGGTTGAATGGAAAGGCGCGGAGACCGGCAGCATGATGGCACGCTTGGCCCCCTTTTCAGAAGCAAGCCTTGCAGCAAGCTCGACGGCTGCCTTCGCGCCGGAGATCACCAGCTGGCCGCCGCCATTGTCATTGGCGACCTGAACCGAACCGGATGCACTGGCTTCGGCACAGACGGCTTCAACATCGCCATGTTCCAGACCGATGATGGCAGCCATGGCGCCTTCGCCGACCGGGACAGCCTTCTGCATGGCATTACCGCGAATGCGCAACAGGCGCGCCGTATCAGCAAGCGAGAAGGTGCCGGCTGCGCACAGCGCCGAATATTCGCCCAGCGAATGGCCGGCAACATAGGACACCTTATCCTTCAGTGAAAAGCCACGCGCTTCCATGACGCGCAGAACCGCGATCGAGACCGCCATCAGGGCTGGCTGTGCATTGGCCGTCAGCGTGAGCACATCTTCAGGGCCTTCAAACATGATGGCTGAGAGTTTTTCGCCCAGAGCCTCGTCCACCTCATCAAAAACGGCACGCGCTTCCGCGAACTGTTCGGCCAGAGCCTTGCCCATTCCAACTGCCTGGCTGCCCTGTCCGGGAAATGTAAATGCTACCGTCATGGATGTCTCCCTGATGATCAATTTCGCGGGATGTGCCCCAGACAAGGTGAAAAAGTCAAGTATTTGTCGGAAAACTGGCCTTTTGCGGCTTGCAAACAAGGGGAAAAACCCGTATTGACCCCCCGTTCATTGCTCGGCGCCAGCTGGGGGCTGAACGGAGTGGCGTCTGGAAAGGACGGTTATGTCTGATCCGGACGTGGAAGTCATAAGCACTTCTGCCTCCCGTGTCTCCGCTCTCGATCGTCTCATTGAGCGTCCTTTCTTCCGCCGGTTTACCCGGAAAAAGAGAAGTCGCAGAGGCTTGGCCGTTGGAACCGGGCACGATAGACTGAAGAAAGGCAAAGCCAATGGCTCTTTATGAACATGTGCTTCTTGCCCGCCAGGACATCACCCAGCAGCAGGTCGACGCGCTCGTCGAACAGTTCAAGGGTGTCATCGAAGCCAATGGCGGCAAGGTTGGTAAGGTTGAAAACTGGGGTCTGCGTCCCCTGACCTACCGTATCAAGAAGAACCGCAAGGCGTATTACACGCTGATGAACATTGACGCTCCGGCCGCTGCCGTTGCGGAAATGGAACGTCAGATGCGCATCAACGAAGACGTTCTGCGCTTCCTTACGGTTCGTGTTGACGAACTCGAAGAAGGCCAGTCGGCCATGCTCACCCGCCGCGACGACCGTCGTGAACGCGATGGTGAAGACCGTCCGCGCCGTGCACGTGAGGGTGGCTCACGCCGCTCGCGTGACAATGAAGCAGGTGAATGAGGTTAGACATGGTTGACATCAATCAGATCCCGACCCGCCGTCCTTTCCATCGTCGCCGCAAGACCTGCCCGTTCTCGGGTCCGAATGCGCCGAAGATCGATTACAAGGACATCAAGCTCCTGCAGCGTTACATTTCCGAACGCGGCAAGATCGTTCCTTCCCGTATCACGGCTGTCAGCCAGAAGAAGCAGCGCGAACTCGCCAAGGCGATCAAGCGCGCCCGTTTCCTCGGCCTGCTGCCATACGTTGTGAAGTAAGATTTGCGGGAGGCGTTCGCGCCTCCCTTTCCTCCTGCCGCAATGGGGCGGCTGGAAGCGAATCACGAAATCCCAAGTTGGGGCTGAAGAGCCGTTCAGGCCGCCTCTAACTGCAAGACCGGAATGACCGGAGCAGGACAGCGCATTCATGAAGTTCAACGGAACCATCATCGCAGTTGGCATTCTGGCGGGGCTCGCCTCGGCCCTGATGTCGTCTGGCGTCATTGCCCAGAGCGGCATGGCGATGGTTCTCTATTTCCTGACACCACTGCCCATTTTCATCGCTGCACTCGGCTGGGGCTCAGGTGCCGGCATTGTTGCCGCACTTGCCGCAACTGCTGCCGTTGGCGTGGTGGCCGTGCCGATGGCAGCCCTCCTGATGGCACTGACCAGCTATATTCCGGCCGCAACCGGTGCCTATCTCATCGGCCTTGCCCGTCCGGCATCGGAACTGGGCGGCCCGAAGGATGTGCTGGTCTGGTATCCGTTGTCCGACATCCTGTTCCGCCTTGCCCTGATGGTCGCGGCAAGTTTCATCATTATCGGCGTCATTATGGGCTTTGGCCCGGATATGGCGCGTGAACTTGCAAACACGGTGATCGAACGCATCAGCGAAGCCAATCCGGACTTTGTCGTCAATGATGAATTCCGCGACAGCCTTGCGCAATTGCTGATGGTGGCACTGCCTGCCATGCAGCCGGCGACCTGCCTTGCCACACTGGTCGGCAATCTTTATCTGGCTCTGCGCCTGACGGCCTTTTCCGGTCGCCTGCGCCGTCCACGTGATGACTGGCCGGCAACGCTGCGCCTGCCACGCCCTGCCCTCATCGTCTTCGGCGTGGCACTGGCCGCATCTTTCCTGTCCGGCGCGATCGGGCTGATGGCAACCGTGATTGCCGGCTCCCTTGGACTTGGCTTTGCCCTGTCTGGTCTTGCCATTTTTCACGATCGCACGCGCGGCAAGACATGGCGTCCGATTGCACTCTGGTTCGTCTATGTCGCAGTTCTGCTATTTGCATTTCTGCTGTTCATCTTCCTGGTTCTCGGCCTTTTCGACACATCGCGTGCCGCGCCTGTATCGAAACTGCCGGGAGCCGGTAAACCGTAATCTGTAAAACCCGAAAGGAAACTCCAATGGAAGTCATTCTTCTGGAACGCATTGGCCGCCTCGGCCAGATGGGCGACGTTGTAAAGGTCAAGGACGGCTATGCCCGTAACTTCCTGCTGCCACAGGGCAAGGCCCTGCGCGCCAATGAAGCCAACAAGAAGAAGTTCGAAAGCCAGCGCGCCCAGCTTGAGGCCCAGAATCTCGAACGCAAGAATGAAGCCCTGGCCGTTGCCGAAAAGCTTGATGGCGAAAGCTTCGTCGTCGTCCGTTCGGCTGGTGAAACCGGTCAGCTCTACGGTTCGGTTTCGACCCGCGACATTGCTGAAATCATCACCGCCAACGGCTTCACCCTGCACCGCAACCAGGTTGAACTGAACCATCCGATCAAGACCATCGGTCTGCACCAGATCGTCATCTCGCTGCATCCGGAAGTTCAGGTCACCGTAACGGTCAATGTTGCCCGTACGGCTGAAGAAGCTGAACGTCAGGCCAAGGGTGAAGACCTGACCTCGGTTGAAGCCATCTATGGCATCGAAGAACAGCCTCTGTCTGAAGAATTCTTCGATGATGAAGTCGTTGAGGCTGACGAAGAACAGGCCTGATCTGCCTGACTTCATGACTGCACCTGCCTGATTGTGCAGGTATCAGACAAAAGCGCCGTACGTTTGTGCAAACGTACGGCGTTTGTTTGCAAGACATTTGCCGCTGCCCGCATATTGGCGGCCTGCAGCATCAGATGTTTCAACTCCGGCATGTAATTCTGCGGCACAATGCCGGGCGTTATGGGGCAAGATCTGCACGCCAGCGCCAAGGATACGCACTCTATCCAGACTGGCAACAGCAATCGAAAACTGACGCCGCGCAGCTCGCAGCGAGGTTCGGGATCAGCGGAAAGCCAATCCTGAATAGTGCAAGAGAATGTCGTACGTGAGGCCGATGGGAAAGGTCCTGTTGTAGCACTGCTGCTTCAGGCTCGACTACAACTCGATGCTGTTTATATCATGCCCGGGGATGTGAGCCTGCATCTGCCCTTCTTCGCCGCATCACTGCCTGCAACGCATGAGGGAAAGGGTAAAACCCTCCTCTTTATCGCGTCGATCCAACCAGCAGGCTTGTGTTGCACGAATTTGCTGCAAGGCAACAGAACTGGTTGCAGCCGGGCACCTCAGATCATTAATAAACCGTGCCTTACAGGATCCGTACGATCCTGACGGACAATAACCCCGGCTCATTCAGCAGAAGCAAGGCAGGGTAGCAACCTTCCCGTGCATCTTTGGTCGAGTGGCACATGAAAACCACATCGAACATTGCCTGACAAAACCATATCATCTGTGAACTGATGCCAGGCCGAGCGCATGGTGAGAACGATAAGCGGCCATCAAACCGCGTCATTACAGTTCCATCAACAAATCATGCCGACATGTCCGCAAATCGGCATTGCATACGGCTTTTCAAGCAGATCAAGGCGTTAGTTTCAAAACACCTTATGAAGCCCATTCAGGAAATCCGCAAGCCAACCGGAACTCTTTATCTAATTGCAAATCAAACCATTACAGATGTGGAACCAGCCTGACTGGCTTCATGAAAGGCCGGGCTTCAACCGAATATGCAAGACATACTTGCCGGGCAGCCTGCATATTGCGCAATCATATAAGCCACCCGGCTAAAGATGTACCTTCAGAACAGATCACCCTGCAGCAAAAGGCCATCAGCATAGAGAATATCAGAAGGAACGCTTGACACGGAGCAATCCCTGTACAGCATTGCGCTCTTCATAGGTATAGTGACCATTATCTGCAAAGCGCGTCCAGGTTACTTCCGGTGTTACCTGCAGATTCTTGACTGGCTCATAAACAAGGTTGGCCGTGACTGATACCATGCCCCATTCTTCGGTTGCGGCCTGAATATTGAATGAGGTTGTCTCGACAAACTGATAGGCTGCACCGCCCCAGACTGCCCAGTTTCCGCCCCACGAACCATAGGCCTGATTACTGGTTTCCTTGTTGGCATAGCCCCCAACAACCCAGACAGAAAACTTGTCTGTCACATTGATAATCGCATTGAGCTGCCCAGCCCAGCCCTCAATGACTGAATCATAGGCAACACTTGTGGCTACAGAACCCCAATCCTGAGAATACTGAGCAGAGCCCACGACAAAAGGCACATAACCATCAATGACGTAGTCACCACTGCCCTGTTCAAGGGCAATAACACCGGTAAACCCATTCGGATTGGTATAAGTATAGGAGATCTGCCCTGTCTGGGAGAAAGCGCCCTGCGAGACAACATCGTCCATCACGACATTGCCGAGGTCGATATAATTGGTAAAGGCAGTGGGCGCATAACCAACAAGAAAACCACCAAGAGTGATATAGGCATATTCCTCATCATTCTTGTGTTCTTTGTAATTGAAGTGGATTTCAGTCTGTACTTTTAATGGCCCAAGCTCGGTTTCGCTTGCAGTCTCGATCTTGAGTGCAAAACGGTTGGAAAACTGCCAGCTGCCATATGGCACACCGGAATAGGCGTTCGTGCCGCCCTGTATTGTCGTTCTGACATAACCCGACAGCTTCATGCAGGTTTCAGTGCCTGGAATATAGAAGAAACCACTACCATAGGCGTCACAAACGCGCACGTAGTTTTCTGCATGGTCCGGGACCAAAACAGCATCCGACGCAAATGCATTGGACGCGACAAGAAGGGATGCTCCCAAGCCAAGAAAAGCTGTATATTTTTTCATAATACGCCCAATGCATATTGTCAGATTATATTTATTTAATAGCTGTATATTAAGATTATTCTTGATTTCAATCGGAATTTAAATTTTTATCATTTATTCCAAAGCTCATGCGCAGCCACGAGGCTTGTGCGGCAACAGTGCGGCGATGATCAACCATTCCCGGTCGCTCAGATCATACGGTGATGTTCCATCAAAGACCTCCTCGCCTGAAGCCTTCAATCAGCAGAGCCGGAAACCGACAGGCCAACACATGAGTGTCCGCGCCCCAAGCCTGTTTAAACCGGAAATGATCAAACTTATCAGGCTTTTCCAGTATTCCCTCTTTTCAGATTGCGAAAACATCCTATTCTTGCAGCCGGAACTGGAATGAAGAAATGCTGACACGAATCCACGCCTCGCGCAGAGGCCAACAAGATCACCATCCGTTGCCGGCACATGGCAGCGGGAACGCATAGCAAGGCCAGCTGACCTGCAAGCGTGGAAAGGCATGTCTTCATCACATCCGCGAGGGATGGCTCAAAAAGGGGATGAGCTGATGAATACAATGCTACGGGCGGTTCTGACACGCATGATCAAGGCCGGTGACCTGACCGTCACCGATGCGGACGGCAACCGTCATCAATTCGGCGACAAAACCGGGGTGCCGGTACATATCAGATTCAATAACAGGCAGGCCGAACGCGCCGTCGTTCTCGACCCGGAACTGAAGGTCGGCGAATGTTTCATGGATGGTGACATCGATTTTGTCGAAGGCGATGTCTATTCATTCTTGCAGCTCGTCTTTGAAAATACCGGGCCGACGGCGGCAACTGAACCATGGATGAAGATGATCGGCAGGATGCGGGTACTGCTGCGCCGCTTCCAGCAGATGAACACCATCGCGCGCTCGTCCAGGAACATCAAAAGCCATTACGACCTGTCCGGCGAGCTGTATGACCTGTTTCTTGATCCGGACAAGCAATATTCCTGCGCCTATTTTGATCCGCCCAATGCCACACTTGCAGAAGCACAACTGGCCAAGAAACGCCATATTGCAGCCAAGCTTCTGGTGCGCGAGGGTGACAAGGTGCTCGATATTGGCTGCGGCTGGGGCGGCATGGGGCTTTATCTGGCACGTCACCTCAAGGCCAATGTCACCGGCGTGACGCTTTCGGAAGAACAATATGGCATTGCCAACAAACGTGCGGAGGAAGAAGGATTGGCCGACCGGGCCAAGTTCCTGCTGACGGACTACCGCAGCATTCATGACAGGTTTGACCGCCTTGTCTCCGTCGGCATGTTTGAGCATGTCGGTGTTGGCCATTTTGGCGAATATTTCCAGCATGTGGCCCGGCTTCTGAAGCCAGATGGCATTTTTCTTCTGCATTCGATTGGCCGCGCCGACGGTCCCGGAGCAACCAATCCATTCATCCGCAAATATATTTTCCCCGGCGGCTATATTCCGGCCCTGTCGGAAGTGCTGCCTCATATTGAAAAGGCCGGCCTTTACGTCACCGATATCGAAATCCTGCGCCTGCATTATGCCGAAACACTGAAAGCCTGGCGCGAGGCCTTCATCGCACGGCGCGATGAGGCCAAGGCGCTTTATGATGAGCGCTTCTGCCGCATGTGGGAATTCTATCTGGCCGCATCCGAAAGCGCCTTCCGCTGGCAGAACATGATGGTTTTCCACATCCAGATTGCCCATCGTCAGGATGCAGTACCATTGACGCGCAGCTATATCGAGGCGGAGGAAAAACGCCTGAAACGGCTCGACAGCGCGCTGCGCATTGCCAATAGCGAGGAGACGGCCGGCAAATGCAGCATGCAGGCCTGACACGGTCAGGCCGCATGTCAACAAGCTATCATTAAAACACTAGTGTGAACTGTGAATTGGTGTGAATCATGGTATAGCTTCGTTCTTCCGGCCGCATTTTTCTCATGTTGCGTTGCGTTTGGCCGCAATTGACGGTTAGCTGGAAACATCAGGAAAAGGGTGTGGAATCATGGCGGAAGCGGCAATACGCAAACTCGACGAAATGCGTGATCAGCAGGATCCGCTTTACCGGGTGGCGCCGCACAATATTGAAGCAGAGCAGGCTCTGCTCGGTGCCATCATGATCAACAATGATGCCTTTTACCGGGTATCGGACTTCCTGAAGCCCACGCATTTCTTTGATCCCCTGCATCGGCGCATTTTTGAAATCGCCAGCGATCTGATCCGCATTGGCAAGATGGCCAATCCGGTGACGATGAAGACCTTCCTGCCGGCGGAAGGCAAGGTCGGGGATCTCACTATTTTCCAATATGTAACGCGCCTTGCAACCGAGGCCGTCACCGTCATCAATGCGGAAGATTATGGTCGCGCGATCTATGATCTGGCAATACGCCGCGCGCTGATCGGCATAGGTGAGGACCTGGTCAACACCGCTTATGATGCGCCGGTCGACATGGCGCCGCAGGAGCAGATAGAGGAAGCAGAACGGCGCCTGTTCGAACTGGCCGAAACCGGCCGTTATGATGGCGGCTTCCTGCCGTTCAAGGACGCGGTCACCACCGCCGTCGACATGGCCAATGCCGCCTTCATGCGCGACGGGCATCTCTCAGGCATTTCGACCGGTATTCACTCGCTAGATGCCAAGATGGGTGGCCTGCAGCCTTCCGACTTGATCATCCTTGCAGGCCGTCCGGGCATGGGCAAGACCTCGCTTGCCACCAATATCGCCTTCAACATTGCCAATGCCTATGTCGGCGAGCAGCAGGCGGACGGCACAGTCAAGGCCGTCAATGGCGGCGTTGTCGGTTTCTTCTCGCTCGAAATGTCGGCAGAACAGCTCGCCACCCGTATCATTTCCGAGCAGACGGAAGTCTCTTCTGCGAAAATCCGCCGCGGCGACATTACCGAAACGGATTTCGAGAAACTCGTTGCCTGTTCGCAGGTGATGCAGAAAATCCCGCTCTATATTGACCAGACGGGTGGCATTTCAATTGCCCAACTTGCCGCCCGCGCGCGCCGCCTGAAGCGCCAGCGCGGTCTTGATGTACTGGTCATCGACTATGTCCAGCTCATGACCGGAACGTCGAAGGCCGCATCTGCCAACCGTGTGCAGGAAATCACTGAAATCACCACCGGCCTCAAGGCATTGGCCAAGGAGCTGAATATTCCCATCATCGCCCTGTCGCAGCTGTCGCGTCAGGTGGAAAGCCGCGATGACAAGCGGCCACAGCTTTCGGATCTGCGTGAATCGGGCTCGATCGAACAAGATGCCGACGTGGTGCTGTTCGTGTTCCGCGAGGAATATTACGTCAAGAATCTTGAACCGCGCGACGAATTCGACCCGAAATATGAAGAATGGCGCCAGCATTATGAAAAAGTACGTGGCACGGCCGATGTGATCATTGCCAAGCAGCGCCACGGGCCGACCGGCACGGTCAAGCTTGCCTTCCAGGCCGAATTCACCCGCTTTGCCGA
Source organism: Daeguia caeni (assembly GCF_042653845.1). Taxonomy (NCBI): domain Bacteria; kingdom Pseudomonadati; phylum Pseudomonadota; class Alphaproteobacteria; order Hyphomicrobiales; family Brucellaceae; genus Daeguia; species Daeguia caeni. The sequence goes on from NZ_JBHSEL010000052.1 coordinate 71,460, forward strand.
TCTGGCCGATGCATCCTACCTGCCGGATCGTTTTGAATAATTTCCCTAAGGGCATTTCTCAGGTAAACAGCCCATGAGAAATGCCCTCAACTTTTGTTTTGACGCATGTCCCGGCCGTGCTTACCGGGAAGCTGTCCGGTGATCCTTGTCATGGCCAAACCACGCGTTCAGTTCATCTGCCAGAATTGCGGTTCAGTGCATTCGCGCTGGGCGGGGAAATGCGATTCGTGTGGCGAATGGAATACGCTGGTGGAGGAAGGCACCAACAGCGGCATTGGTTCCGGGCCGAATGCCTTGTTGTCAAAGCGCAAGGGGCGCGCAGTTGCCCTCACCTCGCTTGCGGGCGACATTGAAGATGCGCCGCGCATCATTTCCGGCATCAGCGAGCTTGATCGCGTAACGGGCGGTGGTTTTGTGCGTGGCTCGGCACTGTTGATCGGCGGCGATCCCGGGATTGGCAAGTCCACGCTTCTGACCCAGGCAGCTGCGGCCCTTGCCGGCCGGGGCCACCGCATCATCTATGTTTCGGGCGAAGAAGCCGTGGCGCAGATCAGGCTGCGGGCGCAGCGCCTTGGTGTTTCGGGTTCCGCCGTCGAGCTTGCCGCCGAAACCAATGTCGAAGACATTCTGGCAACCATTTCCGAAGGCAAGCGCCCCGATCTGGTGATCATTGATTCGATCCAGACGCTGTGGACGGATATGGCCGATTCCGCCCCCGGCACCGTGACACAGGTACGCACCGCCGCGCAGGCGATGATCCGCTACGCCAAGCAGACTGGTGCAGCCGTGGTGCTGGTCGGCCATGTCACCAAGGACGGCCAGATTGCTGGCCCGCGCGTGGTCGAACATATGGTTGATGGCGTGCTTTATTTCGAAGGCGAAGGCGGGCACCGCTACCGCATCCTGCGCACGGTGAAGAACCGTTTCGGCCCGACCGACGAGATCGGCGTGTTTGAAATGTCGGATGGAGGCTTGCGTGAGGTCGCCAATCCGTCCGAGCTGTTTCTGGGCGAGCGCAATGAAAAGGCCCCGGGGGCTGCGGTTTTTGCCGGCATGGAGGGCACCCGTCCGGTTCTGGTGGAAATCCAGGCACTCGTTGCCCCCTCCTCGCTCGGCACGCCGCGCCGCGCCGTGGTCGGCTGGGATGGTGGCCGCCTTGCCATGATCCTGGCCGTGCTCGAATCACATTGCGGCGTGCGCTTTGGCCAGCACGATGTCTATCTCAATGTCGCAGGCGGCTATCGCATCAGCGAGCCTGCTGCCGATATTGCCGTGGCTGCTGCCCTGGTTTCATCACTTGCCGGTATTGCCCTTCCCCCGGATTGCGTTTATTTCGGCGAAATCAGCCTCTCTGGTGCTGTGCGTGCGGTAACCCATGCCGTGCAACGCTTGAAGGAAGCGGAAAAACTCGGCTTCAAACAGGCAGTGGTTCCAGCCGGCAGTGGTGACTTGTGGAAAGATCGCAGCTTCCCGCTGACGGAAACATCGGCCTTGCCGGATCTCGTTGCACGCATTGCCGCCTCCGGCGCCGGAAGGAAATAATTGCGTGCAGGAAGGAAGTAGCAACTTTCCCGCGCTAGACTAACTGGATTAAAATGTCTTTGCTGCGCCGAAGTCGCGCCAAGTTACTGAGGACATGCCTGAATGCCGATAACCATGCTTGATGGAATTCTGTTGGGAATAACGCTGGTATCAGCCGTTCTTGCGATGGTGCGCGGTTTCTCCCGCGAAATCCTGTCGCTGGCATCCTGGGCGGCTGCCGCTGTCGCAGCCTATCTGTTCTACAAGCCTGTCCTGCCCTATGTGCAGCCCTATATCAGCAATGAGACGATCGCACAGATTGCCGCCGCTGCTGCAGTCTTTCTGGGCGTGCTGATCGTGGTGTCGCTTATCACCATGAAAATTGCCGATTTCATCATCGACAGCCGTATTGGTGCACTCGACCGCACACTTGGCTTCCTGTTCGGCGCCGCACGCGGTGTTCTGCTCGTGGTCGTGGCCATGCTGTTCTTCAACTGGCTTGTGCCGTCCAATCAGCCGGTCTGGATCACCAATGCCAAGTCCAAGCCGATGCTCGATTCACTCGGCCAGCAACTGATGTCCCTGCTGCCATCCGACCCGGACGAAGCCACCCGGAAACTGCACGAACTGCGCAAGGCCATCCCGTCGGAACAGAATGACGCGCCTGTTCCGGATGACGCACCGGCACAACAGTAAACAGATTCGAAACCGGCACATGCCGGTTTCCTCTGTTTTTGGCCCCAATTATCGCTTATATGCGGGGCCGAAACGACATCGATAAGGCTCTGCTTTCAAAAAGCCGCCCTTTCGTGTAAGTATTGCCTTTAACAACCGCAACTGAAAGGCTTTGCGGACAATGTTCCAAAATTCGCATGACGAAACTTCCTTTGTGCTGGATGAAGACACCCTGCATGAAGAGTGTGGCGTTTTCGGCATTCTCGGTCATGAGGATGCTGCGGCGCTGACGGCGCTGGGCCTGCACGCCCTCCAGCATCGTGGTCAGGAAGCTGCCGGTATTGTGTCCTATCACAATCGCCGTTTTCACTCCGAACGCCATATGGGCCTTGTTGGTGATCATTTCACCGACACCTCGACCCTGAGCCGCCTGCCGGGTGACCGCGCCATCGGCCATGTGCGTTATTCCACCACCGGCGAAACGATCCTGCGCAATGTGCAGCCGCTTTTCGCCGAGCTGGAAGTCGGTGGCATTGCGATTGCGCATAATGGCAATTTCACCAATGGTCTTACGCTGCGCAAGCAGCTGATTGCCTCGGGCGCCATCTTTCAGGCCACGTCTGATACGGAAGTTGTCCTGCATCTGATTGCCCGTTCGCGGCAGACCTCCTCGACCGACCGTTTCATCGAAGCCATCCGTCAGGTCGAAGGCGGCTATGCGATGCTGGCCCTCACCCGTACCAAACTGATTGCCGCGCGTGACCCGATTGGCATTCGCCCGCTTGTCATGGGTGAACTGGACGGCAAGCCGATCTTCTGCTCGGAGACCTGCGCGCTCGATATTATTGGCGCGACCTATGTGCGCGACATTGAAAATGGCGAAATCGTCGTCTGTGAAATTCAGCCGGACGGCTCGATCACGACCAACAGCTTCAAGCCGGAAGTCAAGCAACCGGAACGGCTCTGCCTGTTTGAATATGTCTATTTCGCCCGTCCGGACTCGGTTGTCGGCGGCCGCAGCGTCTATGTCGCACGCAAGAACATGGGCATCAATCTGGCCGAAGAAGCCGGTGTCGAAGCCGATGTTGTCGTGCCCGTGCCGGATGGCGGAACCCCCGCCGCACTTGGCTTTGCCCAGAGAAGCGGCATTCCGTTTGAATATGGCATCATCCGCAACCATTATGTCGGCCGCACATTCATCGAGCCGACGCAGCAGATCCGCGCCTTTGGCGTAAAGCTGAAACATTCGGCCAATCGCGCCATGATCGAAGGCAAGCGTGTGGTTCTGGTCGATGACTCGATCGTGCGCGGCACCACTTCGGTCAAGATCGTGCAGATGATCCGCGATGCAGGCGCCAAGGAAGTCCATATGCGCGTGGCAAGCCCGATGATCTACCATCCGGACTTCTACGGCATCGACACGCCACATGCCGACAAGCTGCTGGCCAATCAGTACAAGGATCTCGATGCGATGTGCCGTTATATCGGCGCAGATTCGCTGGCCTTTCTCTCGATTGATGGCCTGTACAAGGCCGTGGGCGGCAGCCCGCGTGATCCGAAGGCGCCCGCCTTTACCGATCACTATTTCACCGGCGACTATCCAACCCGCCTGCTGGATCAGGAAGGCGAAAGCAATATTCACACGCTTTCGCTGCTTGCCAGCAACGGTTGATCCGCTTCGCATTGAGCGGCCGTGCGGCCGCTCATCTCCTTAAGGCAGCTCCAGGAAAAGCGGGCACAGCCTTTCCGTCCGGAACTGCGCAAACTATTTGTCAGGGCAATTCGGACTTTCCATAAAGTCTGAATTTTCTGACGCACAACAAATCGGGGACACCATGACTTTCGACCTTTCGGGCCGTCTGGCACTGGTAACGGGTGCGTCGCGCGGCATCGGTTATTTTCTTTCGCTTGAACTGGCCAAGCGTGGTGCGCATGTGATTGCGGTCGCACGCACGGTTGGTGGCCTTGAAGAACTGGACGATGAAATTCGCAAGTTCGGCAGCTCGGCAACGCTGGTGCCGCTTGATCTGACTGATATGGAAGCCATAGACCGCCTTGGCGGCTCCATCTATGAACGCTGGGGCAAGCTCGACATCCTGGTCGCCAATGCGGCCGTTTTGGGCACGATTTCGCCGATTGGCCATGTCGAGGCCAAGACCTTTGAAAAGGTGGTCAATCTCAATCTGACCAGCGTCTGGCGTCTGATCCGCTCCACCGATCCGCTGCTACGCCTGTCGGATGCGGGCCGCGCAATCCTGCTGTCGTCAGGCGTTGCCCATTCGGCACGTGCCTTCTGGGCGCCCTATGCAGCAACCAAGGCGGCCGTTGAAGTGCTTGGTCGCAGCTGGGCAGAAGAAACCAAGCGCATGAAGCTGAGGGTCAATTCAGTCAATCCAGGTGCGACGCGCACTGCCATGCGCGCTCAGGCCATGCCGGGCGAAGACCCGGAAACCCTGCCGACGCCGCAATCCGTGGCAGAAAAGATCGTGGCACTTGCCGATCCGGCACTGGAGGTGACTGGCAAGCTGTTTGACGTGCGCCAGAACCGTTTCCTTGATTACCACATGCCATCCTGACCATGCCTGCCGGTCCGGCTGTTGGCCGGCCAGGCGGGAAATGCGATGAACACCCCGTCAGCCTTGCTCTGGCGGGGTGCTGTTTTCTGAGGTGTTTTCTTCCTGCCTGTTGTCTTCGTCTGCTGTTTGCCTTGCCAGACGATCTGCCGCCTCACGGCGGTTCCACGCGGCAAGGCTGAATGGCAGGAAGATCAGATAGGCTATGGCCGTGATACTTAACGTGTACCAGGTGTAGCTCATCAGAAAGGCGGCATAGAGCACGACAAACAGAATCAGCGGCATGACCATGTCGCGGTGCACGAGATTGCCCGCTGTCTTGCCATTATAGACCGGAAGACGACTGACCAGCAGCAGCGCAATCACCACCGTATAAGCAGCAACGCCAAAAGCCAGCGGGCGCGACGGGATGAGCCCCAGAAAGCCCAGATAGACCGGCAGAAGCACCAGCATGGCACCGGCGGGCGCCGGTACGCCGACAAAATAATCGTTCTGCCATGCCGAGCGATTCTGATCTTCCAGCATGACATTGAAACGCGCCAGCCTGAGGCAGCAGGCAATGGCATAAAGCAGAGCCGCGATCCAGCCAAAGGCGCGTGCCTGATCCAGCACATAGGCATAGAGCACAAGCGCTGGCGCGACGCCGAAATTGACGATATCGGCCAGCGAATCCATCTGCGCGCCGAATTTTGATGAACCCTTCATCATGCGGGCAATGCGGCCATCGATGCCATCAAGAAAGGCTGCGACCAGCACCATGATGACGGCAAGCTCGAAGCGATTTTCAAATGCCAGCCGAATACCCGTCAGGCCTGCGCAAATGGCAAGCACGGTGATGAGATTCGGAATGACAAGACGCAACGGGATCTGCGTGAGTTTGGGCCCGCGCGAAATGTCAGCCGAACCGTTCGGGTCGAAAGGCGGGAATGGTGTTTCCATTTTATCAAAATACCACAAGCCTAGAGCAATTCAGTGTTTTCATGAACGCTCTGAACCGCTCTAACATATTATTTTCGCCGTTTCGGACGAAAACCGGTTCTTACTTTCCCGGAACTGCAATTTACCGTTTCACGCTGTTCCGGACAAAAACCGGCTCTCACTTTTCCTGGAGCCGCTCTAGCTGATGCGAACGACTGGTTCGCCGCGGTCGCTGCCAAAGTCTGCAAGCACGGTTTCGCCAGCTATTGCCGTCTGCCCGACAGCCACGCGCACGGTAGCATCGGCCGGCAGATAGACATCGACACGCGAACCGAAACGGATGAGGCCGAAGCGTTCACCGGCCGCGATTTCATCGCCCTGCTTAGCCCAGCAAAGAATACGCCGCGCCACCAGTCCGGCGATCTGCACCACGCCTACCTTGCCATGTGGGCTTTCGATCAGCACACTGTTGCGTTCATTATCGGTGCTGGCCTTGTCGAGTTCGGCATTCAAAAACTGTCCCGGACGATGGACAATTTTCTCGATCCTGCCGCGCACCGGCGAACGGTTCACATGAACCGAAAAGACATTCATGAACACCGACACGCGGGTCAGCGGCTCGTCGCCCAGATCAAGCTCTGCCGGTGGAACGGCCGCGCCAACAAAGGACACCTTGCCGTCAGCCGGGCTGATGACGAGATCATCATGCAGGGGGGTGACCCGTTCGGGATCGCGGTAGAAATAAATGCACCAAACCGTCAGCACCATGCCGATCCAGAACAGCGGATCCCATAGCCAGCCAAGCAGCAGCGACCCAACAAAGAATGCGGCGATGAATGGATAGCCTTCCCGATGGATCGGCACGAATGTCTTGCGGATAGTCTCAATCAGGCTCATGCAGCTTTTCCTCGCGTTTAGGCTGTATTTAGCCTATCCCGGCCAAAACCGAAATCCATTTTGCAGGTTTTGCACGCATGTCGAAAAGCCGGGATGCAAATCCCGCCAAGATTGTTGAAAATACACAAGTATTCCATCAACCGATCATGGGCCTGCACGCATGATGACAGCAGCCCTAGCCACTGACTGCCCTCACTCCGCAGCTGGAATGCCGCGCACAACAACGCCCATATCGTCTTCCTCGCGCATCTGGCGCAGGCGTTCTTCGGCCTCGCTTGCCTCGCGCTGACGGTTCCACATCGAGGCATAAAGCCCATTCTGTTCCAGAAGCTTTCGGTGCGTGCCGCGCTCGACAATCTGCCCGTCCTTCAGCACGATGATCTCATCCGCGCCGATCACCGTCGACAGCCGGTGTGCAATCACCAAAGTGGTGCGTCCCTTGCTGACAATATCAAGTGCCGACTGGATTTCCTGTTCCGTGGCCGTGTCGAGTGCCGATGTGGCCTCATCCAGAATGAGAATGGTTGGCGATTTCAGGATGGTGCGTGCGATCGCCACACGCTGCTTTTCGCCGCCTGACAATTTCAGTCCGCGTTCGCCCACCATGGATTTATAGCCCTGTGGCAGGCGCTCGATGAAATCGGCAATCTGCGCCATTCTGGCGGCCTGTTCGACTTCCGAATCGGTCGCATCCGGGCGGCCATAGCGGATATTATAGGCAATCGTATCGTTGAACAGTACCGTATCCTGCGGCACCATGCCGATAGCCCGGCGCAGGCTTTTCTGCGTGACATCGCGCAGATCCTGCCCGTCAATGGTGATCGAACCCTGCTGAATGTCGTAAAAGCGGAAGAGAAGCCGCGAGATGGTCGATTTGCCAGCGCCCGACGGGCCGACAATGGCAACGGTCTTTCCGGCCGGCACGTCGAAGCTGATACCTTTCAGGATCGGGCGTTGCGGATCATAGGCAAAATGCACATCCCGGAATGCAATCGCGCCCTTGTCGATCACAAGCTCAGGCGCACCCGGCTTGTCGGTCACTTCCTGCTTGACGTCCAGCAGATCAAACATCTGCTCAATATCGGTCAGGCCCTGACGGATTTCGCGATAGATGAAGCCGATGAAGTTGAGCGGAATGGAAAGCTGCATCAACAACGCATTGATGAAGACAAAATCACCCAGCGTCTGCGTGCCCTTCTGCACCGCAAGCGCCGACATGACCATCACAACCGCCATGCCCGCCCCGAAAATCACCGCCTGACCAAAGTTCAGCCAGCCAAGCGACGTCCAGGTCTGGATGGCTGCCTTTTCATAGCGCGCCATGGAGGCATCGAAACGCCTGGCTTCCATCGCCTCATTTCCGAAATATTTGACTGTCTCGAAATTGAGCAATGAGTCGATCGCCTTGGTATTGGCGTCGGTATCGGAATCATTCATCTCGCGGCGAATGCTGATGCGCCAGTCACTCGCGCGGATGGTAAACCATGTATAGAGCCAGACCGTGACCGCCACGACCAGAAGATAGGAAAAGCCATAGGCATAGGCGAAGATGACCGCCGTCAGTGCAAATTCCAGAATGGTCGGCAGCGTGTTGAGGATGGTAAAGCGGACAATGGTCTCGATACCCTTGGTGCCGCGCTCAATGATGCGCGAGAGACCGCCCGTGCGCCGCTCCAGATGAAAGCGCAGCGAAAGCTGGTGCATATGCACAAAGGTCTTGTAGGCAAGCTGGCGCACCGCATGCTGGCCGACGCTTGCAAACAGCGCGTCGCGCAGCTGGTTAAGCCCCGCCTGAATGATTTTCGCCGCATTATAGGCAACGACCAGCATGACCGCGCCAACAAGAATATGCGGAATGTAATCAGGCGGGTTGAACTGGCCATTCAGCGCATTGGTGACCCATTTGAAAAAATAGGGCACGAGAATGAGTACGATCTTGGCAAGCACCAGATAGAAGCTTGCCCAGACAACGCGCATTCTGAGATCGCGGCGATCGGCAGGCCACATATAGGGCCACAGATTGCGCAGTGTTTTCAGCGTCTGGCCGGATTCAGCCGAAACGGTTTTGCCGGAAGCAATTTTGGAAGCACTCATTATGCGCTCTTTCGGATCATTTGTCTGCGCAGCATCCGGCAGCCAATATGCCAAGATGCGCGTGGATTATAGTAAGACAGCCGCGATTGACGCTGTAACGCGATGCCTGCCGCTCTGGCCGATAGTCAATCAGCCCGGCTTCGACCAGAACCTTCAGATGCTGCGAGACGGTGGACTGGGCAAGATCAAGCCGCCCGACAATATCCTTGCAGCAGCAGGCATCCTCGATGATCAGCTGGCGCAGGATCGCAAGCCGCACCGGATGACCAAGTGCCGCATAAATGCGCGCAGCCTTCGCATCATCCAGCGCAGCACCGGAATCGCCATGCGGAAACGAACCTGTCATTGCAAATGACCCCACACTGGTCACAGACATATTTTATCGTTTATCGGCGATAAACGATTATCCTCTCCATTTCAAGGTAGACGGAACAATTTTCCGCAAAAGCTCACAATGATGAAATCACTGTTTCGCGCCTTCCTGCGACTGCTCGTTGAGCAGTTTCTTCACTTCTTCGTCGTCAAGTGGCTCTTTCGGCATGGTAAAGACCTGGCCCGGCAGGATCAGGTCGGGATTGCGGATCTGGTCGCGATTGGCCAGATAGATCGTCGTATAGCGGGCACCGCGGCCATAGGTGCGCTTGGAAATCGTCCAGAGATTGTCCCCCCGGCGGATGATGACCGAGCCTTCCACCTTCTGCAAGGCAGCTGCCTCCGTCTCATTCGCATTGGTTTCATTGGCCGCATCGGCCGTATTGGCCGCACTCTCATTCTGCGTTTCCTCTGGCTTGGGTACCACGGCGGCAAGTGCTGCGCCCGCTTCACGGTGGAATGGAACACGTGCGGTTGCAAGAATCCGGTTCATGGAATCCAGCAATTCGGCGCGGATGACGTAGTCGCCAACGGCAAGCGCCTGTTTGCTCTGGATCAGGAAACGGCCCTCAGCGGTCACCGGCCCGGCCCCCAGAACAATATCATTGGCGTGTACGATCACGCGGTTGCCGTCCCTTGCGCGGCCAGCGACGAAAACCATATCGCCATCGATTTCCACCGCTTCAATGGCAATTGGCGCATTCTGTGCAATGGCAGGCAGTTGCGCCGGCGCATTGGCATCGCCCGCCTCCGCCTTTTGTGGCGCTGCAGGTCGGGTAATCAGACGGCTTGCCTGCCCCGGCGCCTCAACCAATGCCAGAACCTGACCATCCGGCGTCGCCGGAACGGATACAATGGCCGTCTGCGCAGATGTCGCGGCCTTGCCATCGGCACCCGTTGCCCGCAACACAAGCTGGTGATCACCAGGCTTCAATGGCTTGTCGAGGATCACGACAAAATCACCTGTCGGCCCGGCCGTGGCCTTGCCAAGCACGGCGGAACCCGCCACGACTTCCACCTCGGCATCTGGCGCAGCCTTGCCGGCAATCACGACAGAACCATCCGGCTCAACCCGCAAAATATCGAAGACCGGCATGACATCTGCCGCCTGCTCCTTTGCTTCAGGAGCGACATCGGCAGGCTTCTCATTGACCGTCTGGGCAGGCTCTGGCGGCGTTTCCACTTGACTTGAGGCGCCAGATTCCAGCTTTGGCGATGGACTATCGTGTTCCGGCGCCTGCGACGACCAGTAAAGTGCCAGAGCGCCCACAATGATTGCCAGTGCAAAACCGATTAAGCCGAACCTGTAATTCTGCATACTTACCGCAACCTACATCAAGAGAACACGCATCAGGGCATTTCGCCTTGCATGAAGCGGCCAATGCCCCAGTCTTGTTTCCGCCTGTTCCTACCCCGAATGCCCCTTCCAGTGGCCAACATGCGCCAGCCTGTCATCACCACGAAGCTCTCAAGGCCGAATAACCAACCCCAGCCGGACAGTCTCGTCTGCTGGTTTATCGTGTTTGCTCACCGACAACAAGAATAGTCTATGTTCCTGCGCCGATTCACCGAAGTGTTCAGCAAAAAATTATTGTTGTTTGCAACTGACCGGCTTCGACTGATCTGGATCTTCCATAAGATTGTAAAGATCAGCCGCATCCCCCTTTGTCCACCAGATGTAAATTGATCCGGCATAACGGGCACCGGAACCGGACAGAACATTGGAGGCGACGACAGTCTGGTCTTCCATTTCCAGCTTGGCGAGCGAAATATCACCCGCATTATAATAAGTGACGGCAATATCCTTGTCGCCGCACTTGTAAAGCTGCTGATCGGTGGCGACTTCCTGATTTTCGGGAAGCTCTATGATGATATTTTCTGCTGCAGCGGTCGAGACGGCGCCGGACAAGGCAAACAGGACTGTCATCCACTTTAACATCAAACGCACCCTTTTTTGAATTCGTTGAGAATGAGCATCCACCTTCTCGATCACGATGTAAAGATAGCAGTCACTGATCGCTTGACGCTCGCCCATCAAAGGCCCACAAAGCAACCATGTCCCAGATTCGATCCATTTGTGTTTATTGCGGCTCTTCCACGGGCCATAATCCCATCTATCGTGAGGCCGGCCTGGCGCTCGGCCGTTCCATAGCCGAACATGGCATACGGCTTGTCTATGGCGGCGGCACGCGCGGCATCATGGGCGCGGTTGCCGAAGGCGTGATGAAGGCGGGCGGCGAAGTCACCGGCATCATCCCGACCTTCCTGCTAGACAAGGAAGCAAGCCCTGAGCGCGCCACGGAGTTGAGCGAACTTATCGTTGTCGGCGACATGCATGAGCGCAAGCATCTGATGTTCCAGAAGTCGGACGCCTTTGTCACGCTTCCGGGCGGCATTGGCACGGTGGAAGAAATCGTGGAAATGATGACCTGGGCGCAGCTTGGCAAACATCGCAAGCCGATGGTGTTTGCCAATATCAACCAGTACTGGGATCCGATCCTGAAACTGCTGGATCACATGCAGGCAGAAGGTTTTCTGCATACGTCCCATCAGGTACAGCCGCTGGTGATCGAGAAGGTCCAAGACATCGTCCCCGCCATCCTCGCAGCCAATGGCAGACCGCGCGAGGGGGATGAGGAGATTATCAGCAAGATGTAAGTAAAAGGCGGGGCAACCCGCCTTTTGGCTAAGTCTTATTTCTTCACCAGCATCGCCACAGCTTCCACATGTGGCGACCACAGGAACTGGTCAATAGGCGTGACGCGGGTGATGCGATAGCCGCCCTTGACCAGAATGGAGAGGTCGCGCGCGAAGGTTACCGGATTGCACGAGATGGCGACGACCTTCTCGACCTTGGATTTTGCAAGCTCCTGTGCCTGCTCTTCTGCACCGGCTCGCGGCGGGTCGAAGACGACCGCATCAAAGCCAAGCAGTTCCTTCGGCATGAACGGACGGCGGAAAAGATCGCGCCGTTCGATCGTCACCGGCTTCAGGCCCTGAACATGGCGCACGCCGCGGTCAAGGGCGGCAAGGGCTGCGGCATCGTTTTCAACCGCATGCACTGCGCTTTTTTCGGCAATGCGCAGCGCAAATGTGCCGACACCACAAAAGAGATCTGCCACTTTCTTGGCTTTTCCGAGATGAGAGAGAACCAGCGAGACCATGGTTTCTTCCGCATCAACCGTTGCCTGCAGGAAACAGCCGGGCGGAATGGGCACGGGCACCTTGCCGAAATTGATGATCGGCTTTTTCGGCTCGACGATGATTTCGCCCTCATGCGAAAGCCGGGCAAAGCCCTTTTTCATCACCAGCGCAGTCAGGGCGCGTTTCTGCACATCCGTGAGAACACCGCAGCCGCTGGCCGCCAGATCAAGGCCGGAAGCAGTGAGCGTTGCTGCCAGTTTGAACGGCTTTGTGCCGGTGGCCAGCAACGCGCCCACTTCGCGCAGATCATCAAGCCGCGCAATGATTTCCGGTACCGTGACGGCGCATTCACTGATGTCTATGATTTCATGGCTCTGATGGCGGTTGAAGCCAAGCAGCACGCCCTTTTCCGTCTTGCGCATGGCAAAAACCGCGCGGCGACGCGTTTGCGGTGCGCAGGCAACAAGCGGATCAACCGCAACATCAATGCCCCTGCCCTTCAGTGACGCAACAACCATATCACGCTTCCACTGCCGATATGGCTCGTCCTGCCAATGCTGCAAGGCGCACCCACCGCAATCCTCAAAATGCCTGCAGGCGGGCTGCTGGCGTTCTGGCGAGGCACCAAGAAGCGCAATCATTGTCGCGCGGTGCTTTTCGCGCGCCACATTGACCACTTCGCCCGGCAGCGTGAATGGCACATAGATCTGACCATCCGGCATATTGGCGACACCATCGCCGCCAGCACCAACCGAGCGGATCGTTACTTGCCCCATGGACGGTGTTGTCATTGGTCTTTCTTTCCTGCCAGGAGATATTCACGATTGCCATCGCCGCCTTCGATGGGCGACGGGCAAAGGCCAAGCGCGCGCCAGCCGGGCTGCGTCTCAAGCCAGTTTTTCAGTTCTTCTGCCATGCGTTCACCATCGGCGGGATCACGCAAAATGCCGCCCTTGCCGATGGCCTCGCGTCCGACCTCGAATTGCGGCTTGACGAGAAGCGCGCAGATAGCACCTTTTTGCGCCAGCGCCAATGCAGGCGGCAAGGCAAGTTTCAGCGAAATGAAGCTCACATCCGAGACAACGCAGTCAATATCGCGCCCATCAAGATGCGAAAATTCCAGCGCGCGGGCATTGATGCCTTCCTTGTTGGTGACCTGCGGATGATTGCGCAAAGTCTCATGCAGCTGGTCATGACCGACATCAATGGCAATGACATGAGCCGCGCCGCGTTCAAGCAGCACCTGCGTAAAGCCACCGGTTGATGCGCCAATATCCAGCGCCATGCGGCCTTTGACATCAAGCCCGAAATGATCGAGTGCCGCAATCAGCTTGAGGGCTGCGCGCGAGACATAGGCGCTTGCCGGATCATCGACCGTCACATTCACGTTGCGCGCAACAGTCTGGCCCGGTTTTGTCACAGGCTTGCCATCGACCTGCACCGTGCCGCGCTGGATTGCATCACGCGCGCGCGAACGCGTGGCAAAAAGCCCAAGCTCGACCAGCAACTGGTCAAGTCGTGGGCGGTTATCGGCGGCATTCTCGCTCATGCGGTCAGGCACTGAATGGTGCTGCGATTGCGTCACGGCCAAGTGCGGCAAAAACCGTGCGCACAATGCCCGCCCGGTCAAGACCGGCATTGGCATACATGACTTCCGGCTTGTTGTGATCCTGATAGATATCCGGCAGCGTCAGGGTGCGCACCTTGAGGCCGTTATCAAGCAGGCCATCCATGGCCAGAAATTGCAGCACATGCGAGGCAAAGCCGCCAATCGCGCCTTCCTCAATGGTGACCAGGACCTCGTGCTCGCGCGCAAGGCGGCGGATCAGATCCTGATCAAGCGGCTTGGCAAAGCGCGCATCGGCAACGGTCGTTGAAAGACCTGCGGCACCCAGTTCCTCCGCCGCGGCAAGACATTCCTGCAGCCGCGTACCGAATGAAAGAAGCGCCACCTTCGTGCCTTCGCGGATGATGCGGCCCTTGCCGATTTCGAGCACCGAGCCACGCTCCGGCAGTTCCACGCCGACACCATCGCCGCGCGGATAGCGGAAGGAAATCGGGCCTTCATCATATTCGGCCGCCGTGCGCACCATATGGCGCAGTTCAGCCTCGTCAGACGCGGCCATGACGACAAAGCCCGGCAAAGCGGCCAGAAAACCGGTATCGAAAGAACCGGCATGGGTTGGCCCATCAGCACCCACCAGACCAGCGCGGTCGATCGGGAAACGCACCGGCAATTGCTGGATCGACACATCATGCACGACCTGATCATAGCCACGCTGCAGGAAGGTCGAATAGATGGCGCAGAACGGCTTCAAGCCTTCGCTTGCAAGGCCGGCCGAGAATGTCACCGCATGCTGTTCGGCGATGCCGACATCAAACATGCGTTCCGGAAAGACCTCGCCAAACAGATCAAGCCCGGTTCCGCTCGGCATGGCGGCAGTGACGGCGACAATTTTGTTGTCGTGGCGGGCTTCCTCGATCAGGCTGGTGGCGAAAATCTTGGTATAGCTTGGCGCATTTGCCGGGGGCTTGGCCTGTTTGCCGGTGATCACGTCAAACTTGTTGACGCCATGATATTTGTCGGCCGCCGCTTCAGCAGGGGGATAGCCCTTGCCCTTCTGCGTCACCACATGCACCAGAACCGGGCCTTCCTGCGTGTCACGGACATTCTTCAGGATCGGCAGCAGGTGATCGAGATTATGGCCATCGATCGGGCCGACATAGTAAAAGCCAAGCTCCTCGAACAGCGTGCCGCCGGTAAAAAAGGCGCGGGCATATTCTTCCGACTTGCGCGCCTTGTCCTGCAGGAATTTGGGCAGTTTCTGTGCCAGCTGCTTGGCAGCCTCGCGCATGGTGCGATAGGCGCGTCCCGACACAAGACGCGCCAGATAGGCGCTCATCGCCCCCGTTGGCGGGGCAATCGACATGTCATTGTCGTTGAGAATGACAATGAGGCGCGCATCCAGCGCACCGGCATTGTTCATTGCCTCATAGGCCATGCCTGCCGACATGGAGCCATCGCCGATGACGGCAATCACATTGCGCTTCTCGCCCTTCAGTTCACTCGCCACCGCCATGCCAAGGCCAGCCGAGATGGAGGTGGAGGAATGCGCCGCGCCAAAGGGATCATATTCGCTTTCGGCGCGCTTGGTGAAACCGGACAGACCATTGGGCTGGCGCAGCGTACGGATGCGGTCGCGCCGTCCAGTCAGGATCTTGTGCGGATAGGCCTGATGCCCGACATCCCAGATGATCCGGTCATGCGGCGTATTGAAGACATGATGCAGCGCAACCGTGAGCTCGACAACGCCAAGACCAGCGCCAAGATGGCCCCCCGTCACCGAGACCGCATCGATCAGTTCGGCGCGCAATTCTTCCGCAAGCTTCGGCAGATCGGATTCAGGCAGCTTGCGCAGCGCATCCGGGGTTGGCGCCTGATCAAGCAATGGAGTTTTGGGTCGCGACATCATTTTCCTCCGGCCAGACCGCTAATCAAGGAAACATGGCCAAACTGTTAACGACTGCCTACAGCAGAGCGAGGCATAAGATCAAGCGAAGGCTGAAATGTTTTAACCTTTGCCGTCAATGCTGCCCTTCAAACCGGTCAAACTTGCGCCTGACGCAAAGGTCTTCATTCCGGCAGGGGAATGAACTCCTCTTCATCGCCCGGAACAATATCAAAACGTCCCATGCGCCATTCTTCCTTGGCCTGTTCAATGCGCTCTTTCGACGATGAGACAAAATTCCACCAGACATAGCGCCGCGACCCCAGAGCCGCGCCGCCAAACAGCATGAAATGCGCGCCTTCAGGCCCTGCCTCAATGAGGATTTCATCGCCAGTGCGAAAAGCCAGCAGGCGATCTGGCGGGAACACATCGCCGCTGATGCGCACATTGCCGCTTAACGTATAAATGGCGCGCTCTTCTGCCGTGACCGGCAGCGGAAAACGACCGTTGGGCTTCACACGAATATCAGCATAAAGCGTTTCGACATGCCGGATGACCGGCGAGGACAGCCCAAACATGTCACCAATAATGAGACAACCAGAAAAATCTGCCGTATCAAATCGGGGCAAAGCCGGTGCATTTGTGTGATAAAAATGTGGCGCGATTTCTTCCTTGCCATCGGGAAGCGCAAGCCATGTCTGCACGCCTGAAAGCGGCATGGGGGCATTGCGCTCCTCTTCCGGCGAACGCTCGGAATGCACGATACCGCGCCCTGCCGTCATCAGGTTCACATCGCCCGGGCGGATCACCATTTCTGTGCCAAGACTGTCACGATGGCGGATATGGCCGTCAAACAGATAGGTGACGGTGGAAAGCCCGATATGCGGATGCGGGCGGACATCGAGTGCCCTGCCATCACGCAAGACCGCAGGCCCCATACGGTCAAAGAAGATGAAGGGGCCAACCAGACGCCGCCTTGCCGTTGGCAAGGCGCGGCGCACCTCCAGCCCGTCAATGTCGCTGGTGCGTGGAATGATCAGCGTCTCAATGGAATCGACGCTTGTCTTGTCGCCCAAAACTGGATCAGGGCATGGGAAAAAACTCAAACCGCACCCTCCGACTTGTGCAGCGGGCATGCCCCCCGGCAACCCCGCCACGGCAAAAAGCCTGCCTGAGGCAGGATCTGCAACAGCACACATACATCATATAGCGAAACCGCACCGGCGAACCGGTGCGGTCGTCAAACCCAGTATGAGCCTGTTTCAGCGTCCTTGCAACATACGCGCAATCTCGCTTGCGTCCGGCACCTGACCATTGGCCGTCAGCTGATCAACCAGACCGGGCAGCACCTGCGACAGATGGCCCAACTCCTGCGGATCGATGCCGGCATGTGCGGCAATATCATTCAACGTCTGTTGTCCCAGTGCATTGCCAAGCTGTTCCGGCTCAATCGGATGATTTTCCCCCTGCCCCAGCCAGGAATCGACCTTGTCGCCAAGGCCAGCCTGTTTCAACTGGTCAAGAAGACCGCCACCAAGCGCACCCGGTGCCGTGGCGGCATTGCTGGCAGCCGCTCCACCCAGAAGCCCACCAAGACCACCCAGAATGCTGCCCAGCAAACCGCCGCCCGCAGTGGATTGTTGCTGGTCGGGCGCTGGCTGATCCTCATGCTTGCCGGACAGCATCTTGCCGATCAGCAGCGCACCCAGCGCGATCATCACCGGCTTGGCCAGGCTGCCGCCAGGTATTGGAGAATTTGAACCATCATAGTTTGTCATACCGCTTCTCCCTGCAAAACGATACTTCCTAATTATAAAATTCAATAATATACAATAATTACCAATCCTTTTTGAAGTATGGTACTATATCTAACGTGCATATTTGTAGAAATTATTCAATATCCATGTTAAAATCACATTATTTTAGGAGTTACATAAATGTCCATTCTCAGCTGGATCATTCTTGGCCTGATTGCCGGCTTTGTCGGCAGCAAGATCGTCAACAAGAGTGGTGAGGGCTTTTTTCTGGATATTGCCCTCGGCATCATTGGCGCGATCGTCGGTGGCACCATATCGGCCTTCCTGTTCGGGCGGGGCATTACCAGCGCCTTTGATCCGATCAGCCTGATCATTGCGATCATCGGCTCGGTCATCGTGCTTCTGGTTTATCATGCCGTCACCGGCAAGCGCAGCATTGGCTGATGTGATGCAAGGCCCCGGCTTATACCGGGGCCTTGCAAGCCAATTTCTTGCACTTTCCTCCCATGCCAGATTGGCTACAATTAAGAGGGTGAGCCAGAACCTGTCTGGCAATACAGCCGCCGGATTTTGGAATATTTCATCAAAAGAACAGATTCCTGTTCCAATCAGGCGCAGCTTTCTGATGACTAGACTGTCCATCTCATGAGTTATATCGAGCCCTATATCATGGCCTATGGCGCGCTTGCGCTGTTTGTCATCGTCTATCTGGAATCGTTTGGCATGCCATTGCCCGGCGAAAGCGCCCTGGTTGCAAGTTCCCTCATGGCGCTGCATGGGCTGATGCAAATTGATGCCGTGCTGATTGCCGTCGTCACCGGTGCCATACTGGGCGACTCGACAGGCTATGTCATCGGACGCTTCGGCGGGCGCAAACTGCTGGAAAAGCATGGGCACCGGGTCAAGCTGACGCCGTCGCGTCTGGCAGGATTTGAACGACAGTTCGAGAAAAACGGTTTTCTGGTGGTCGCCAGTGCGCGTTTCTTCGTCCTGCTGCGCCAATTGAACGGCATTATTGCCGGTTCAATGAAAATGCGCCCGACCCGTTTCATGGCCGCCAATATCATTGGCGCCATCGGCTGGGCGCTGGTGTGGGGTCTGGGGCCATATTTGCTGAGCGGCGCGCTTGCCCCTTATGTCGCACCAGTCAAAAACTGGTTTGGCTAAACCATCATCATTCAAAAGGGCAGTTTCCTGCCCTTTATCTGCTAAGCAGCCGGTTCTTGAGCTTTACTCGCTGTCAAGCGGCTCAGTGCCAACTGGCTTGCCGTCGCGGCCGAGGCGGATCTTCTCAACCTTGTCTTCAGCAGATTTCAGCAGCGCATCACAATGCTGCTTCAGCGCCTCGCCACGTTCATAGATACGGATCGATTCTTCAAGCAGAACATCGCCACGTTCGAGGGCATCAACGATCGTTTCGAGCTGCTTCAGCGCTTCTTCAAAGCTCATGACGGCGATATCAGCGTTGGACGGTTCGTTTACCATGATTCATCCTTTCAACAGCCGCGTAATATGCGCAGATGCGGACTGCGACAAGCCCTCAAGATCATATCCGCCTTCCAGTACGCTGATCAGACGATGATCACAATATTGTTCTGCCCGTTCCATCAGCTTGCCCGTGGCCCAGTCGAAATCGGCTTCCTCCAGATTGATCTGTGCCAAGGGATCGCGAAAATGCGCATCAAAACCGGCAGATATCAGGATCAGGTCAGGACGGAAATTGTCTATGGCAGGCAGGATCCGGCTGGTAAAGGCCTCGCGGAATTCGCGGCTGCCCGTATCGGGCGACAAAGGTGCATTGAAAATATTGCCGACACCTGTTTCATCCTTGCCGCCCGTGCCGGGATAAAGCGGCATCTGATGCGTGGAACAGAACAGCACGGATGGATCCTGCGCAAAGATGTCCTGCGTGCCATTGCCGTGGTGCACATCCCAGTCAACAATGGCAATGCGCTCGGCGCCATGGCAGCGCTGCGCATGGCGGGCAGCAATGGCAACCGTATTGAACAGGCAGAACCCCATGGCCCTGTTGCGCTCGGCATGATGTCCCGGCGGTCTGGCAGCGACAAAACCATTATGCGCCACACCTGAAAACACATCATCGACCGCACCAAGCGCTGCACCAATGGCGGTGAGTGCGGCTTGCAGGCTTTTGGGGCTGAGATAAGTATCGCTTTCAAGCTGGATGATCGGCTGTGGCGCCTCCTCATCGTCGGGTGCTGCAGGCAGTCTTGCCCTGATTGCGCTCAGATGTTCTTCCGGATGCGCAAGCAGGACTGCTTCCTCATCCGCAGCCTTGGCCTCGATCTGATCCAGCCGATAGAAATCCTCTCCTTCCAGCACGCTCAACAGCGCCCGCAGCCGATCCGGCCGTTCCGGGTGACCATGCGGTGTGAGATGTTCCAGATAGATCGGATGCGTATAAAGCCGTGTCGTCATGCCTTCATTATAGCAAGAGTACGCCTTGTTGCCATGGCGACAACGGCTCCTCGTTGCACCGGTCAGATGATGTCGGTGCGGGTGATGTGGATGCCAAAACCTTCCAGACCAATATAATGGCGTTCACGCGAGGCCAGAAGCACGATCGAGGTGATGCCGAGATCCTTCAGGATCTGGGCGCCAAGACCGATCTGACGCCATTCTTCCTCACGCGCCTTTGCTTCGGCATGGGTTTCATGCGCGCCCGGAATTTCATCGCGCACCCGCGCGTCCCGCTTGTCGGAACGCACGCCCACAGACCCCTCACGCAGATAAACCAGCACGCCACGGCCATCCTTGGCCATGCGCTGCATGATGGAATCAATATTGGTGCCGCCCTGACCAAAGACGTCTTCCAGCACATCCTCACGATGCAGGCGCACCGGCACATCCTCGCCGTCGCGGATATCGCCAAAGACAATGGCCACATGCTGCATCGGCTCCCACGGCAATTCATAGGTATAGGCGCGCGCGACACCTGCCGGCGTCGTGATGTTGACCTCGTTCACGCGCTTGACCAGCGTTTCCTTGCGCTGGCGATAGGCGATCAGGTCTGCGACCGTAATGCGGTGCAGATTGTGTTTTTCCGCGAAAGCCGTCACATCCGGCCCGCGCATGACCGTACCATCATCATTGACCAGCTCGCAGATCACACCGACCGGCGGCAGATTGGCAAGCTTGCACAGGTCAACGGCCGCTTCCGTATGGCCAGAGCGCATCAGCACGCCGCCCTCGCGCGCAATCAGCGGGAAAATATGGCCCGGGCGGACAAAATCCGACGGACCAGCATTTGGATTGGCCAGATTGCGCACGGTGAGCGTGCGATCTTCGGCCGAAATGCCGGTGGTCGTGCCATGGCGATAGTCAACAGTCACAGTGAAGGCGGTCGAATGCGGCGCATCATTGTCGGCCACCATCGGCGTCAGGTTCAGTCGCTTTGCTTCCTCGCGCGGCATTGGCGTGCAGACGATGCCGGAGGTGTGACGCACGATGAAAGCCATCTTTTCCGGCGTACAATGAACGGCAGCAACGATCAGATCGCCTTCGTTTTCACGTCCGTCATCGTCCATGACGACGACGATTTCACCACGTTCGAAAGCGCGCAGCGCATCGACGACCTTTTTCTGATTATATGCCATTTCACACCCTCGATTGTTTAGCCGCGTCCGGTCTGACCGCGATGACGCAAATAATGATCCGCAATGGCGCAGGCCACCATTGCCTCGCCGATCGGCACGGCGCGAATTCCCACACAAGGATCGTGACGGCCCTTGGTCACGACATCCACTTCCCGCCCCTCTGCATCAATGGAACGGCGCGGTGTCAGAATGGATGATGTCGGCTTGACGGCAAAACGCGCCACCACCGGCGCGCCCGTGGCAATGCCTCCAAGAATGCCGCCGGCATGGTTCGACAGGAAGACGGGCTTGCCGTCAGCGCCCATGCGCATTTCATCGGCATTTTCCTCTCCCGTCAGACGCGCTGCGGCAAAGCCCTCACCGATTTCCACGCCCTTGACGGCATTGATCGACATGAGATAGCTGGCAATATCCTGATCAAGCTTGCCATAGATCGGCGCGCCAATACCGGCCGGAACACCTTCGGCCACGATCTCGATCACGGCGCCAACGGAGGAGCCGGACTTGCGAATGCCGTCGAGATAATTGGCAAAGATTTCAACCGACCCGGCATCCGGCGTGAAGAACGGGTTGTTGTCGACCTCGTCCCAGTTCCAGCGGCTGCGGTCAATGTCATGCACGCCGATCGAGACCAGCGCGCCGCGCACCTTCAGCCCCGGCACGACCTTGCGGGCAATGGCGCCGGCAGCAACACGCGCTGCCGTCTCGCGCGCCGATGATCGTCCACCGCCACGATAGTCACGGATGCCATATTTGACATCATAGGTGTAATCGGCATGGCCCGGGCGGTACTGCCGGGCGATCTCGCCATAATCCTTGGAGCGCTGATCCGTATTTTCGATCATCATCGAGATCGGCGTTCCGGTCGTGGTCATGGTCACGCCATCATCGTCCAGCAGTACACCGGACAGAACCCTGACCTGATCCGGCTCGCGGCGCTGGGTGGTATATTTGGACTGGCCAGGCTTGCGCTTGTCGAGATAGGACTGGATTTCGGCTTCGGTAAAGGTGATGCCGGGAGGGCAGCCATCAATGACACAACCAAGCGCCAGTCCATGGCTTTCACCCCATGTGGTGACGCGAAACAGATGACCGAAACTGTTATGAGACATGCGTTAGGCCTGACGTCAGATATGCCCGATGAAGGCATGAATTTAGCAGATTTTCGGGGGTGGTTTTATTGAGCTTTTCCGCGCGGGTCAAATAACACTGTCGCCTTGCAACAAAATTCCATTCCCTGCTCACTTTCTGGCATTGTTTTTGTCATATTTACCACGATAAATTGCGCATTCAGAGGGGACAGGTCCTGAACGCTTCACAGGATGATCGAATCGGCCAGGGATGGCGAGCGCCATCCAGCCGTTGCGAAACAGATGGAGGGATTTATGCGCCATATCGTCGGACTGATACTGGTCATTGCATCGCTGTTGACAACCGCAGCACGGGCGGATGATGCAGAGGGCAGGATCACCAGCATCAACCCGGACAATGAAACCATCACGCTTGATGACGGCAAGACCTACAAACTGCCGCATGACTTTGATTATAATGTCATCAGCAAGGGCATGAAGGTTTTTATTGTCTATGACCTTGCGAACGATACACGCTATGTCACCGACATTGAGGAAGCGCCATAAGAACAAGCAAAAGCGCTCGAACGGAAAAGGTACAGATATCCAAGCTCATCAAGCAGGCGCCAATCCCAGATTGCACAGCAATTCAACGGCTCTCACGAGACGACCATTATCGTTTTTTGTCCCTTTGCGCCGCCTGATTTCACCCTCCCAATCTTTTATGCGCTCATAAGTCACCAGCCAATGAACGGTCGCAGCCAATTCAAGTACAGTTACATTTTCATTTGCAAGTCTTTTTACCACTTCTTGTAATTTTTTATTCCGCAGTACTTTATAATCTTCGATTTTTTCATTGTTTTAAAGCAACCATATCGAGCACCATCACTCTCTCGCCAGAGATCTTCTTCAACTATTAGAGCAACTCACATTTTGATGGAATCGAAAGGGATTCCCCTTTCGATTAAAATATGATTCAAACTACTGGCTAGTTGGGA